>DATLLN010000085.1:0-12300 GCA_035537835.1 Gaiellales bacterium | reverse complement strand
TCGTACCCCTTCGACTCGAAGCAGGCCTGCATGGATGGTGAGAAGGCGAACGATCCGTTTATCGGTCAGATCAATCGGACACGCATCCGTGAATGGCTCAAGTTTGCCGCTGTCGCCCTCGTCGTACTGTTCGCCGCCACTATCCCGATTATGAGCGTCCGCCGCAGAGCGGCGGTGTAGGCCGAGCGGCCGCTGGCGTGAGGCTCGCCGGCCAGGGCGCCTTAGACCCCGGGAACGTTCCTGCCCACTGGTCGCGCCGGTGCTCTTCCGGTGCGAGTCCGCGCCCGAGCCGGTCAAGGCTCGCACGTTCGACCTGTCGGCCCGACGATCTGCGGCTGATCACGCGGGAGCGCATCGAGCTGGGCATCCGGCTGCACCTGCGGATCGAGGGCAACGGCGACCACTTCGAGCTGGAGACGGCCGCCACGGTGGTCTCCGTGGAGGACGACGGCGAGGGCGACGGCCGGCTGCTGGTGACGGCGCAGTTCGACCCGCTCGACCGGGTCACGCGGTCGCGCATCCTCCGCTTCGCGATCGAGGAGGAGCGGCGCCAGGAGGTGCGGCGCCAGGCCGAAACCGCGTAGAGTCCCGCTCGATGCGGGTCGCGGTGATCGGACTGGGGACGATGGGTGCGCCGATGGCGCGCCACCTGCTGAACGCGGGGCACGAGGTCACCGTGCACAACCGCACGCGTGACCGCGAGCTGCCGCTGGCGGAGCTCGGTGCGAGCCGCGCTGGCACGCCGGCCGAGGCTGCACGTGGCGCCGACGCGGTGCTGACCTGCGTCTCCGACACGCCCGACCTCGAGCAGGTTGTTCTCGGCGACGGCGGTGCGGCGGAGGGGATGGAGCGCGGAGCCGTTGTGGTCGACTGCTCGACGGTGTCACCGTCGGCAACCGCCAATCTCGCCGCCCGGCTGGCCGAACGCGGCCTGGGCATGGTCGACGCGCCGGTCTCGGGCGGCTCCGAGGGCGCGGAGCAGGGCACGCTGACCATCTTCGTCGGCGGCGACGACGAGCACGTGGCGCGGGCGATGCCCGTGCTGGAGGCGTTCGGCAAGCGGATCACCCACCTCGGGCCGAGCGGTTCCGGGCAGATGGGCAAGGCGGTGAACCAGGTGATGATCGCCGGCACCTACGCCACGGTCGCCGAGGGGATCGCCCTGGCCGAGGCGGCGGGTCTGCCGTTGCCGAAGCTGGTGGAGGCGCTGTCGGCCGGCGCCGCCCAGTCGTGGGTGCTGGCCAACCGCTCGCAGAACATGATCGACGACCGTTATCCGCTGGGCTTCAAGACCGAGCTGCATCGCAAGGACCTGGCCATCGCACTGGACGAGGCTCGCGACCTGGGCCTGGACTTCCGCGTCTCCCAGCAGGTGCTGGGCGAGGAGGACGAGCTGATCGCCGCCGGCAAGGGCGACGAGGACGTCAGCAACCTCGCCCGCGTCGCGAAGCGCCGGCGATGACTCTCGAGTTCCGCACGGTCGAGCCGGACGAGCTGCCGGCGTTCGTTCACGCCCAGGCCGTGGCCGGAGGCGGCCACCGCACGCAGGAGGACGTCGATCGCCTGCTCCCGGGCTTCCAGGGCACGACGCCGCGTGCGGCGTACGAGGGGGGCAAGATCGTCTCGACGCTGCTCGACTACCCGGCGCCGATGGTCGTGCCCGGAGGCGGTGAGGTGACCGTCAGCGCGATCACGTGGGTATCGACGCTGCCCACCCACCGCCGGCGCGGCGCGATGCGCGGGCTGATGGATCTGGCGCTGGCGGACGCCCGCCACGCGGGCCTCGACCGCGCGGCGCTGTGGGTCTCGGAGTACGGCATCTACGGCCGCTTCGGCTTCGCGCCCGCCGCGCCCGTGCTGAACCGGATCGAGGTCGACACGGTGCACGGCGCGTTCGTCGAGGGGCCGCCGGACGGCGGCCGCGTGCGGCTGCTCGGTGCGGCCGAGGCGCTGGAGCTGCTGCCCGGCATCCTGGCGCGATCGCGCAGGGACTGCGTCGGCGACGTCGGCCGGCCGGAGATCGACTGGCTGTACCTGCTGTCGGAGTCGCGGCTGTCCAGCCGGTTCGTGGTCATCCACGAGGACGCCGGCGGCACACCGGACGCCTACGCGATGTACCGCCAGGACGACGTCTGGGAGCGGGGCGTCCCCGCTGGCGTGATCGAGTGCGAGGAGCTGTGCTGGACGACCACCGAGGGGCACGCCGCGGTCTGGCGGTTCCTGCTCGACATCGACCTGGTCGCGACCGTCCGGGTCGAGAGCCGGCCGCTGGACGACCCGATCCGCTGGCGGCTGGCCGATCCCCGGCGGGCGCGCTTCGGCTGGGTGACCGACGGCCTGTGGATCAACCTGCTCGACGTGCCGCGGGCGCTGGCGTCGCGCCGCTATGCGACGGACGGCGCCCTCGTCCTGGATGTCGAGGGCACGGCGCTGCGGCTGGAGGCCGAGGACGGCCGGGCGACGTGCGGGCCGGCGGGCGGTGATCCGGACATCGCGCTCGGCGTCCGTGCGCTCGCGTCGTGCCACCTCGGCGGCCACCGGTTCGGCGAGCTGGCACAGGCCGGCCTGGTGCGCGAGCTGGCGCCGGGCGCCGTGCTGCGCGCGGACGCGATGTTTCAGCCGGAGCGCGCGCCCTGGTGCCAGGGCGAGTTCTGAGCGACCGGCGTCAGGTCGAACTCCAGGAGGTCGGCGGCCGCCTCGTAGCGCTTCAGCAGCGACTCACGGTCCGGCCCTGACAACGCGACCACCGCGAGCCGGTGGGACAGCACGTCGTCGTCGTTCTCGGACAGCCGCTGGCCGACGCGCACGAGCAGCTCGACGTGGGCGCCCGGTAGCGCCTCGTAGACGGCGGCGGGATCGGGCGCCGAACGGACGACGGCGTCCTCGTACGTCCGCAGCAGGAAGCTGGCGGCCACCACGCCGTCGCGCGCCGGCGGCACCTCCGGGCGGCCGCCGCACGCCAGCTCGAGCTGCAGCTCGTACGTCGACACGCCGTGGACGGCCCGCACCAGCGGCGCGAACTGCGACGCCATACGGCCGTTGACCTCGACGATCCACGGCCGCCCGTCGTCGCCGACGAAGAACTCGATGTTGAACAGCGAGCCGTCGAACTCCAGCGCCGGCATCAGCCGTGCGGCGATCTCGGCCATCTCCCGCTGCGGACCCTCGGGGAGGCTGGTCGGGTACTCGAACCGCAGGAACGAGATGCCGTTCTCGTGCATCACGGCATCGGTCACGCCGATCGGCGTGACCTCGCCGTTGGACGCGAACCCCTCGAACGTGACCAGCCGGCCGTCCAGCAGCTCCTCCGCGATCAGGTAGCGGATCTGGGCGCGGCGGGCGGCGGCGAGCACCTCCGCCAGCCGCTCAGGGCCGTCCACCGCATAGGCGTACTGCGACAGGTGCCCCTGGACGGGCTTGACGAAGAACGGGTAGGGGAGCGGTGCGCGCTCGGAGCGCTGGTGGGTGTCGATCGCGGCGAACGCCGGCACGGCCTCGGGCACGGCCTCGGCCTGGATCCGCCGGCAGACCAGCTTGTCGTGGCAGCGCATGAACGCGTCGTAGCCCGACCCGGGCAGGCCCAGCCGCTCGGCGACCACGGTCGCCAGCGCGGCCGTCGAGTCGCTGGAGCCGAACACGCCGGCGACGCCGGGCGATTCCTCGAACACGAGGTCGTATCGCGACAGCACCCGGCCGTCTACCAAGTTGAGGAGGTCGCGCCTGGTCGGAGCGACGATCAGCACCTTGCGCATCGTTTTGGTCTCGCTCAGAGTTCGGGACGGAGTGCGAGTGCGGAATCCTACGCGCTGCCGGCCAAGTTCGCCTGTATCGGAGGCCCTACCCCCAGATCGTGTCGGCTACTCGCCCGATCGTTACGAGCTTGTGACGCTGATCCTCCATCGTCAGCGCGTTGCCGCCGATCGACGTGGCGAAGCCGCACTGCGGGCTGATCGCGAGCCGCTCGAGGTCGACATGGTGCGCGGCCTCGCGGGTGCGGGCCTCGAGCTCCTGCTCGGTCTCCGGCCGCGGCGACTTGGTGGTCACCAGCCCGAGCACGACCATCTTCGAGTCGGGCACCTCGGCCAGTGGCTCGAAGCCACCCGAGCGCTCGTCGTCGTACTCCAGCAGCAGGCGGTCGGCGGCGACCTTGCGGAACACGGTCGAGGCGATCGGGTCGTAGCCGCCGGAGACAAGCCAGCGGCTGTGCTGGTTGCCACGGCAGAGATGGAAGCCGAAGGTGACGCCGGGCGCCGCGGCGATCACCGCGTTGTCCATCTCGATCCCGCGCTCCAGCCAGCGCTCGACGCTCCAGCCCTGCGACTCGTAGAACGCGCGGGTCGCCGGGTCGATCAGCAGCGGGTAGTGCGGCGCGTCCAGCTGGAGGTAGGTGGCGCCCAGCCGGGCGAGCTCCCGCACCTCGTCGCAGAGCAGGTCGACGACGTCGGCGAGGAAGTCGTCGAGCGTGGGGTAGGCGTCGCGCGAGACGTCCGGCGACCAGAGGTTCGCGTACAGGCTGGGGCTGGTCAGCGTCACCTTGGGCGTCGCCGTGCGGACGGTGCCGCGTAGGTAGGTGAGCTCCTCCGCGGCGATGTGGCGGCGGCGCCGGAGCTTCTCCTTGACGCCGAGCCGCGCCGGCCGCTGCGTGTGGTCGTCGCCGACGCTCTCGTCGCCGTGCCATTCGCCCCACAGGTAGGCCTCGAGCGGCACGTCGCCGAAGCCGTCGACCGCGTCGGGCAGCCCGCTCTGGAACGAGAGGCGGCGCATCTCCCCGTCGGTGGCGACGTCGATCCCGGCGTCCTCCTGGAGGCGCACGGCCGCGTCG
The DNA here is from genome assembly GCA_035537835.1 of Gaiellales bacterium. Taxonomy (GTDB): domain Bacteria; phylum Actinomycetota; class Thermoleophilia; order Gaiellales; family JAICJC01; genus DATLLN01. The sequence goes on along the minus strand of DATLLN010000085.1, from coordinate 7,478 downwards.
ACCGCCGCGTCCTCGATCGCCTTGAACTCGTGCGCGGGCAGCTCTCCCCGCTCCCAGCGCTCGCGCGCGGCAAGCAGCTCCGGCGGCCGCAGCAGCGAGCCGACGACGTCGGTGTGGGCGGTGACCATCGCCTCGAGCCTAGCGCGGCCGCGGTGGTGCCGGGCGCCGTGCCCGGCACGGTGCCGGGCTCGGTGCCGGGCACAGTGCCAGGGCCAACGCCCGGCGCGCGCGAATCGTTGCGCTTTCGCGCGCCGTGCGACGGGATCGGCACAGGTACTCCGGCACCGACTCCGGTACCGACATGGAGTCGGTGCCTGAGTCAGCCGGCGCCGACCAGCGAGCGGTCGGCCGCGTTCAGCTCGCGGCACCCGTACTCGGTGACCACCACGATGTCCTCGATCCGCGCACCGAACCGCTCCGGCAGGTAGATCCCGGGCTCGATCGAGAACGCCATCCCCGGCTCCAGCGGCAGCCGGTCGCCCTCCACGATGTACGGATCCTCGTGAACGTCCAGGCCGATCCCGTGTCCGGTGCGGTGGATGAACGCGTCGCCGTAGCCCGCCTCGGCGATCACGTCGCGGCAGGCCGCGTCCACGGACTCGCACGTCACGCCCGGCCGCACCGCGGCGCGCCCCGCCGCCTGTGCGCGTTCCAGCACGGCGTACAGCTCGCGGAACTCCACGCCCGGCTCGCCGGCGGCGAAGGTCCGGGTGATGTCGGAGCGGTAGCCCGATGCCATCCGCCCGCCGATGTCGACCACGACCGGATCGCCGGGCTCGATCGCGCGGTCGCTGAACGCGTGGTGCGGCGAGGCGCCGTTCGGCCCTGAGCCGATGTCGGTGAAGTCGGTCTGCTCGTGTCCCTCGTCGCGGATCGCACGGTCGAGGGCGCCCGCGATCTCGCGCTCCGTGACCCCGGGACGAACCAGCTCCGCGGCCCGGGAGACGGCGCGGTCGACGGCCGCGGCGGCCTCGGCCAGGGCGGCGACCTCGTCCGCATCCTTGACCATTCGCAACGGCCGCATCACCGCCGACCCGAGCACCCAGTCAGCCTGCAGCCGCTGCTGCAGCGGGACGAGGAACATCGCAGCCAGCTGGTCGCCGGCCGCGACCCGGCGGGCGCCGCGCGGCACCGCGTCGATCGCGCGGGCGATCGGATCCTCGGTCTCGCCCCACGGGTCGATCGCGATCCCGAGGTCGGCGATCCCGGCCGGCGCAAGCGGCGCCTCGAACGCCGGCGTGACGATCCGCGCCTCGCCCGCCGCGGGCAGCACGAGCATCGTCAGCCGCTCCATCGGCATCGTCTCGTAGCCCGCCAGATACCGGAAGTCGGCCGATGGGCCGAGCATGATTGCGTCGATCCCGGCCTCCCGCAGCGCCGCCCGCACGCGCTCGATCCGCGCAGCGCTCATGGCCCGCCCGCCGCCTGCGCGTCGAGCACCACCAGCGAGCGAGCGCCGCGACCGTCGCGCAGCCGCCGGAACGCGTCCTCGATCCCGTCGAGCCCGATCACGTCGGAGACCACGTCGCTCACCCGCAGTCGACCGGATGCGACCATTCCGACCACGGCCGGCATCTCGGCCAGCACGTTGCCCGACCCGTAGAAGCAGCCGCGCAGCGTCTTGTCACTGATGAGGTCGAGCGCGGGGATCGGCACGTCGACGCCCCGCGGCGCGATGCCGACCACCACCGCGGTACCGCCCTCGCGGATCATCGCGAACGCCTGGCGGATCGTCTCCGGGCGGCCGACGACCTCGATCGCGTGGTCGGCTCCTCCGCCGGTCAGCGCACGGACGTCGTGCACCGCCCGGTCGGACGCCTGGACGGCGTCCGTGGCGCCATGGCTGCGGGCGAGCTCGAGCTTCGCGGGGTCGAGGTCGATCGCGATCACTCGGGAGGCACCGGCCAGCGATGCCGCGGACACGGCCTGCACGCCGACCCCGCCGCAGCCGATCACGGCAACGGTGTCGCCAACTCTGACACCGGCGGCATTGCGCACGGCACCGACCCCGGTCATCACGCTGCAGCCAACCAGCGCCGCCTCCCACAGCGGCAGCTCGTACGGCACCGCCACGATCGACCGTGCGTCGACCACGCACCTCTCGGCGAAGCACGCCAGGTTGAGAAAGTGCTTGACATCGGAGCCGTCCGGCCGGTGAAGGCGGGTGCCGCCGGCCGGCAGCTCGCCGGCGGAGTTGCTCGCCGCCGCCGCGTGGCACAGGTTCGTCTGCCCGGCCAGGCAGCGCGGGCAGCTGCCGCATGCGGGAACGAAGCAGAGCGCGACGCGGTCGCCCGGAGCGACCGCCGTGACGCCCGCGCCGACCTGCTCGACGACGCCGGCGCCCTCGTGGCCGAGCACGATCGGCTGGCGGTCGGTGCCGAGGTGGCCGTCCGCGAGGTGCAGGTCGGAGCGGCAGACACCCGCGGCTGCGACGCGCACCAGCACCTCGCCGGCGCGGGGGGAGTCGAGGCGCAGCTCCTCGACCCGCACCGGTTCTCCCATCCGGTCGAGCACGGCGGCGCGGACGGAAATCTGGCCGCTCACGCGACCCGCCACCGTTCGAGAGCATCAAGGTCGGGCTCGACGCCCAGGCCGGGCCCGTCCGGCGGCGCGATGGTGCCGTCCGCGGCGATCTCCACCGGCGCGGGGAGTAGCCAGTCCCGCCGCTCGGCCGACCACGCCGGCGGATCGAACGGCACCTCGACGTAGTCGTAGCCGGAGAACGCGCACGCCGCGTGCAGGTTCGCGACCAGCCCGTAGCCGTTCGACCAGGTGTGCGGAGACCACGCGGCGCCGCGGCCCTCGGCCAGCTCCGCGAGCCGGCGGGTGCCGGTGAAGCCGCCGCAGAACAACACGTCGCACTGCAGCACGTCGATGCCGCCGCGGAGCACGAGGTCGCGGGCCTCACAGGCTGTGCGCACCATCTCGCCGGCCGCCAGCCGCAACCGCGTCCGCTCGCCCAGTGCCCGGTACGCCTCCGGATCGTCGGTGGGCAGCGGCTCCTCCAGCCAGTGCACGTCGTACTCCTCAAGCGCGCGGGCGCACGCGGCCGCCGTCTCCACGTCCCACCGCGGCGTCAAATCGCCCGGCATCCGCCAGCCCTGGTTCGCGTCGACCATCACCTCGACCCCCGCGCCGACGGCGTCGCGCACCGCCGCGACGGTCGCCATGTCCGTGCGCCAGTCGTCGTGGTGGAAGCGCAGCTTGATGGCGCGCACGCCGCGGCCGGCCAGGGCCTTCGCGCGGGCCGCGCGGTCGGCCGGCTCCAGCAGTTCGCCGGTGGACGCATACGCCGTGAGCCGCTCGCGCCGGCCGCCGAGCAGCTTCCACAGCGGCTCGCCCAGTGCGCGGCCGACCAGATCCCAGCACGCGATCTCGACGGCCCACGGCCGTCCGCCGTGGAAGTCGACCGTCTCGCACACGCCGTGCACGCGGTCGGCGTCCTGCGGATCGACGCCGCGCAGCAGCCGGTCGAGCAGTCCGGCGTCGGGCAGGCCGTCTCCGCCGCTGGCGTAGCCGACGGCACCGTTGTCCGAGATGGCGACAACCAGCGTCGCCTCCTGCGCGGTGCGGGGGACGGGATCCCATGCCGCGGCGAACGGTGGATCGAGGGGATAGCGGTAGGTGCGGGTCTCGATCGAGCTGATCTGCACCGTCACTCGCCGCTGTAGAAAGCGTTGCGCGCGCCGTCGCGCAGGTCGACCAGCTCCTGGACGCGCGCCGCCCGGTCGGTCTCGAGGGCGTCGAGGATCGCCCGGTAGGTCGCATCGCGGTTCGCCAGGCGAACCGCGGTCTCGTCCGTCGTGTCGGGATCGACCCACGCGGCGACCAGCAGCACCAGCTCGCCGGCCTGCTCGGCGGGCAGGGTGCGGTCCGCGACCGCGTCCATCACGCCCTGGCCGACCCCCAGCTGCGCGGCGCCCCACGTGATCAGCGCGTGCAGCTGCTCGGTCGCCGGAGCCTTGTTGGTCATGATCGTCACCGGCCGCACGGCGTTGCCCGCGCCCAGGCAGACAACCAGCGGCGCGTGTCCCGGCCGCGGCTGCGCCAGCGCCGTCAGCCCCGCTGCGGCGGTCGCCGAGCCCCGGCGGGCCAGCACCACGTTGATGTGGCTTCCGTCGGGCACGGTGCCCGACCACGCCTCTCCGACGCAGCCGTCGATCGCATCCAGGTCGAGCATCAGGCCGCCTCCGTCAGGTCGAGCACCGTCCGCAGCGACGATCCGCTGCGCAGCAGCTCGAACGCGCGCTCGATCTCGTCGAGCGGTAGCCGGTGGGATACCAGCTGGTCGAGCGGCAGCCGGCCGCGGCGGTACTGGTCGAGGATCACCAGGAAGTCCCGGTCGGGACGCGCCGAGCCGTAAAGCGCGCCGATCACGCGCCGCTCCATGCGCGGGATGGAGAGCGCCGGCAACGGCACCACCGCATCTGCCCGGGGGATGCCGATGAACACCGCGGTGCCGCGGCGGCGGGTGGCGAGGAAGGCGGTCAGCATCGCCTCGCTGCGGCCGGTCGCCTCGACGGCGACGTCCACGCCGCCGCCGGTCGTCCGCTGCACCTCCTCGGCGGTCGCCTCCGGCGACCCGGCCCAGCGCACCGAGTCCGTCGCGCCCAGCGAGAGCGCCGCCTCCAGCTTCGCGTCGTCCACGTCGACCGCCACGATCGGCGCGGCGGCCACCGCGGCCAGGCCGATCACCGCCGAGAGCCCGACGCCGCCGCAGCCGATCACCGCGGCCCGCTGACCAGGCCGCACGTCGGCGCTCCGCCAGACCGCGCAGATGCCGGTGGTGACCGCGCACCCGACCAGCCCGGCGATCTCCAGCGGCACGTCGTCGGGTATGACAACGCACGACGCCTCGGGCACGACCGCATGCTCGGCGAACGTCGACAGGAACGAGTAGTGGTGTATGACGTCGCCGCCCCGCGACAGCCGGCTGGTGCCGTCCATCAGCGTGCCCTGGGCCATCATCGGCCACGCGGTGCCGCACAGGTGCGGCAGGTCGTCGAGGCACTCGGCGCAACGGCCGCAGGCCGGCGCCCAGGAGAGGGCGACGTGGGCGCCCTCGGCAACGCGGGTGACGCCCGGCCCGACCGCGATCACCACGCCGCCGCCCTCGTGGCCGAGCACCGCCGGACACGGCGTCTCGGCCGTGCCGTCGATGGCGTTCTGGTCGGAGTGACACACGCCGCTCGCATGCAGCCGCACCAGCACCTCGCCCGGGCCCGGCGGTGCAAGCTCGAGCTCCGTGACCTCGAGCGGCGCGCCGACCCGCTCGAGCACGGCGGCGCGCGTGATCACGCCTCGACCGCCTCCTCGGACTGCATCCTCTTCAGATCCTCGATCGGGATGTGGCAGCGCATCATGTGCCCGGGCTCGGCCTCGGCCAGCGGTGGCTCGGTCGTCTCGCAGATCTCGCCCAGCTTACGCGGGCAGCGGGTGTGGAAGACGCAGCCCGACGGCGGGTTCGCGGCGCTGGGGATCTCGCCCTCGAGCTTGATCCGCGGCCTTTCGCCGCCCTCGATCGTCGGGACGGCGGAGAGCAGTGCCTCCGTGTACGGGTGGTGGGGGCCCGAGAAGACCCGCTCGGCGGGGCCCAGCTCCATCAGCCGTCCCAGGTAGAGCACCGCGATCCGGTCGGACAGGTAGCGGACGACGCCGAGGTCGTGCGAGATGAACAGGTACGCCGTCCGCTCGTCGCGCTGCAACTATGCTAGCAGGTTGAGGATCGCCGCCTGCACCGACACGTCGAGCGCCGATGTCGGCTCGTCGCAGACCACCAGCCTGGGGTTGCCTGCGAAGGCACGGGCGATGGCGACGCGCTGCTTGAGGCCGCCCGACAGCGCCGACGGTCGAACTGAGAGGAAGCGGTCGGCCAGTTTCACCGACCGGGTCAGGTCGAGCAGCTTCTCCTCGCGCGCGCGGCCGGACAGCCCTGCCAGCTTGGTCAGGGCGCGGCCGACGATCATCCGCACCGAGTGCCGGCGGTTGAGCGCCGAGTCCGGGTTCTGGAACACGATCTGGATCGCCCGCACCTGCTCCGTCGACCGCTTGCCGGTGGTCGGCGGCAGCGCCTCCCCGTCGAGCTCGAGCACGCCGCCCTCGTCCCGCGGCGTGATGCCGAGCAGCACGCGGGCCAGCGTCGTCTTGCCGCTGCCTGACTCGCCGACCAGGCCCAGCGTCTCGCCCGGCCAGATCTCCGCGGACACGTCGGCCAGCGCGTGGACGTCGTGGCCGGACTGGTGGAACGTCTTGGCCAGCGCGTCGGCGCGGAGCAGCGGCTGGCCCTCCTCGCGCACGGGCGGCATCGGCATCTCGTGCGCCTCCTCACGGGGCAGCGTCTGCGCGCGCTCGTGGAAGTGGCAGCGGCTGCCGCGGCCGGGGCCGACCTCGTACAGCGGCGGCGGCTCGGTGCGGCAGCGGTCCTCGGCCAGCGCGCAGCGGTCGGCGAACACGCAACCCGGCAGGTCGGCGCCCAGCTCGGGGAGGAAGCCGGGGATCGTGTCCAGCCGGTGCTTGTCCTTGCGCTGGCCGCCCTTGGGGATGCACCGCAAGAGCCCCACCGTGTAGGGGTGGCGGGGATCGTCGAACACCTGGCGGGCAGGGCCCTGCTCGACCAGCTTACCGGCGTAGAGGACGCCGACGGTGTCGCACATCTTGGCGATCACCGCCAGGTTGTGGCTGATGAACAGCACCGAGCTCTCGAACTCGGTGCGCAGGGCGGCGACCAGGTCGAGCACCTCGGACTCCACCGTCGCATCGAGACCGGTGGTCGGCTCGTCGAGAATCAGCAGCGCTGGATTGGGGGCGAGGGCCATGGCGATCACCACTCGCTGCTGCATGCCGCCCGACAGCTGGTGCGGGTAGCGCTCCATCACGCTGGCCGGGTCTGCGATCTGCACCTTGGCCAGAATCGCCTGCGCCCGTTCCCGCGACTCGTCCTTGGAGGCGCCGCCGACCTCGAACACCTCGGCCACCTGGCGGCCCACGCGGATAGACGGGTTGAGCGCCTTGCCGGGATCCTGGTAGACCATCGAGACGGCGCCCGCCCGGGTGCGGTGGAGATCGTCGCCCGACATCGCCAGCATGTCGGCCCCGGCGACGCTGACCGAGCCCTCCGTCACCTTGCCGTTGCGCGGCAGGTAGCGGACGGCGGCCAGCGCCGCCGTCGACTTGCCGCAGCCGGACTCGCCGACCAGGCCGTAAGACCTGCCGGCCTCGACCGTGAAGCTGAGCGACCGCAGCACCTGGCGGTCGACGCCTCGCACGCGGTAGGCGACGCCCAGGTCGCGAACCTCGAGGGCGTGGGCTCGGGCCGTCTCGCTCACCGGTCGAACACCCCCGCCAGCGCATCCGCGATCAGGTTGATCCCGATCACCAGCGTCGCGATCGCCAGCGCCGGGAACAGCGTCGGCCACCAGTCGCCGGCCGACAGGTACGTGTACTCCTCCGAGACCTGGATGCCCCAGTCCGGTGACGGC
>DATLLN010000084.1:0-7331 GCA_035537835.1 Gaiellales bacterium | reverse complement strand
GCGCACGACCTACCAGGGCACCGTCGTGCTGCATGCGGTCTCGGCCTCGGCGGCCAGGCCGCTGGCCGCTGCGGCGCCGAACGGTGCTGCGCAGACCCGCACCGTGTGTTGAAGCCGTCCCGGGGGCCGGCCACGGCCGGCCCCCGGGACATCATGAGATGATGTCCGCGTGAGCGAGGGGCAGATCGACGTCACCGGCGGCTGCGTCTGGTACCGCACCTACGGCGAGGGCGACGCGACGCCGGTGCTCCTGCTCCACGGCGGCCCGGGCGCGGCCAGCGACTACATGCAGCCGCTGGCCGAGCGGCTCGGCGAGCACCGCCCGGCGATCGTCTACGACCAGCTCGGCTGCGGCCGCTCCGAGCATCCCGATGACGACTCGCTGTGGACGGTCGACCGGTCGGTGGCGGAGGTCGACCAGATGCGCGAGGCGCTCGGCCTCGAGCGCTGTCACCTGCTCGGCCAGTCGTGGGGAGGCTGGCTGGCGATCGACTACATGTGCCGCCAGCCGTCGGGGATCGAGCGTCTGGTGCTGGCCAGCACATCGTCGAGCATCCCGCAGTTCATGGCCGAGGCCCGCAAGCTGATCGAGGCGATGCCCGAGCCGCACGCGAGCACGCTGATCGAGCTCGGCGATCGCGGTGAGTACGACAACCCGGACTACCTGGCGGCGGTCGAGGTCTTCTACCACCTGCATCTCTGCCGCGCCGATCCGTGGCCGGAGGCCCTTGTGCGCAGCTCCGAGCAGATGGAGGGCAACCGCGTGTATCTGGTGATGAACGGGCCTACCGAGTTCGACGTGATCGGCCGGCTGGCGACCTGGGACCGCACGTCCGACCTCGGCCGGATCGACGTGCCCACGCTGATCACCTGCGGTCGCTACGACGAGATCACGCCGGCCTGCTCGGAGACGATCCACGCCGGTATACCTGACAGCCGGGTGGTCGTGTTCGAGGAGAGCGCCCACGTCGCCCACCTCGAGGAGGGCGAGCGCTACGCCGCGGTGGTCGAGGACTTCCTGACCGCCGCCGGCTAGCTAGCAGCTGTCGTCGGCCGGCTCGCCACACGAGGCGGCGGCGCCGTCCGCTGCCCGGGCGAGCAGCGCGTTCAGCTCGGTCCGCTCGCCCTCGCCGAGCGCCGCGAGCACCTCGTCGTCCACCGACCGCAGCGCGCGGTCGACCCGGTCGAGCGTCCGCCGCCCCTTGGGGGAGAGCTCGATCACGCCGCGCCGGCGGTCGGCCCGGTCGCGCGTGCGAACGATCAGGCCGGCGTCCTCCAGCTCGTTGAGCAGCCCCACCAGGTTGGACGGATCGACGCCGGCCACGTCGAGCAGCGTCTGCTGAGCCGCGGCGCCGCCCGCGCGCAGGTGGCTGAGCACCAGCAGGTGGCGGGGCCGGACACCGACCGGCTCCAGCGCCAGCTCGATGCGCCGGCGCATGCCCCGGGCGAGCACGGCGATCAGCACGCTCGAACTCTGCGACGCGGTGGTGGGCGACTCGGTGGCCATGCGCCCAGTGTACTGGTGGAGGTCGTTTGCGTTCGCAAATACATCTGTGCTAGAACAACGATTTGTCTATGGAAAATCATCTGCGGAGGAGCAACGACCGATGAGCATCACGATTCCCGACCCCGGCCCGGCCAACGTCGAGTTCGAGCAGCCGGCGGACGCCGAACGGCTTGCCCACGTGGCGGAGGCGATGTCGGCGCGCGGCTTCCTCCCGCAGATCGCCGAGAGCGGCGACCACGCCCGCGAGCTGGTGTTCGAGCTGATCCCCGAAGGGGGCGAGGTGCACAGTGCGCTGTCGGAGACGCTGAGTGAGCTGGGCATCAGCCGGATCATCGAGGAATCGGGGCGGTACGATTCGGTGCGGGAGCGGCTGAACCAGCTCGACCGGGAGACGCAGGGCCGGGAGATGCGCAAGCTGGGGGCGGCGCCCGACCACATCGTCGGCAGCGCCCACGCGATCACGGACGACGGCATCATCCTGATCGGCTCGGGCACGGGCAGCCAGCTCGGCGCCTACGCCTACGCCGCCGGCAACGTCGTCCTGGTGGTGGGCCATCAGAAGCTGGTGCGCGATCTCACCGAGGCGCGCCGCCGGCTGGTCGAGTACTCGCTGCCGAGGGAGTTCGTCCGCATGCAGGGGTTCGACTATCCGGGCAGCCTGATCGGCAAGACGGCGACACTGGAGGCCGACTTCGGCGGGCGGATCAACGTCATCCTCGTTCCGGAGACGCTCGGCTTCTAGTACGGTTGGGTGGTGAGCGACGCGACTGCGATCGGGACACCGCTGCGCGCCCGCCGAGAGCAGGGCGGCACGGCGGTGCTCGAGGACTGGGGAATCAACTCGGAGTACGGCGTGCTGCGCGATGTGCTGCTCGGCTCGCCGGACGCGTTCCGCTGGCTGGGCGAGGAGAACGCGCAGTACAGCGCGCTGGTGCGGGACACCCTGCGGCGCGGCTACCGCTTCGACCGCGATCTGGCGCTGCGCCAGCACGCCGAGATGGCGGACGCCTATCGCCAGGTGGGTGTCGGCGTGCACCTGCTCGATGCGTCCGAGGAACAGCCCTACGGGGTCTACGCGCGCGACTCGAACTTCATGACGCCGTTCGGCGCCGTGGTCACCCAGCTGGCGAACCCGCGGCGGCGCGGCGAGTACGCGAACGTCCTGCGGTTCTACCTGTCGCATGACATCCCGGTCTACGACCTGGTGTCGGCCGGGAACTTCGAGGGCGGCGACTTCAACATGATCGCGCCCGGCTGCGTGCTCATCGGCTACACCGGGCTGCGCGGCGAGGAGGTTGCGGCGCGACAGGTCGGTGGCTGGATGGAGGCCGAGGGCATCGAGGTGCGCTACGCGCCGATCGACGAGTACTACGTCCACATCGACCTGATGGTCTGCATGCTGGCCGAGAAGCTCGCCGCCGTCTGCCTCGACACGACCGATCCGGACATCGTCGCCTGGATCGAGGCGAAGGGGATCGAGGTCGTCCCTGTCAGCTTCCGCGAGACGATGGGGCTCGGCTGCAACGTCGTCGCCCTCGGCAACGACCGCGTGCTTTCCTCGACCGCGGCGCCCGAGCTGAACGCCAGGCTGCAAGCGCTCGGCTTCGAGGTCTACGACCCGGACATGAGCCAGTTCCAGCTGGCCGGCGGCGGCGTGCACTGCATGTGCCAGCCGCTGCGCCGCGACCCGGGTTGACCGGTGCGTGCAACAAAGGGGTCTGACCCCGTTGTTGCGCGGGTCTGGTTGAATCTCGCGTCGTGAGCGACCGACTGCAGGTGCAGCCCGTGTCGAGCCTGCGGGTTCCGAACACGTCCGACCTCGACATGGCGGCGCTGCGGGCCGAGCGCCTGGCCCGCCTCCAGCAGTCGATGCGCGACCGCGAGGTGCCGGCCTGCCTGTTCTTCCACCCGGCGAACATCCGTTACGCGACGGGCACCAGCGTGATGGACGTGTGGGCGTCCGAGACGTTCGCCCGCCACTGCCTGGTGCCGGCCGAGGGCGACCCGGTGCTGTTCGAGTGCCACACGTCCCTGGACGTGTCGCGGCGACACCTGAACGACGTGCGCCCGGCGGTCACCTGGCAGTTCATGCCCGACCGCGCGCCCGAGGTGACTCGCGCCTGGGCGGCCGACCTGATGTCGCTGCTCCGGGAGCTGGGGGCGGGCGACGGCCCGCTGGGGCTCGACCGGCTCGACACGTTCGGCTTCCTCGCCCTGCGCGACCTCGTGCCGCTGGTCGACTCCAGCGGGATCACGATGGCCGCCCGAGACATCAAGACGCCGCAGGAGATCGAGCTGCTGAAGATCAACGGCGCGATCGGCGACGCGGTCATGCGCGACTTCGAGGACGCGATCCGCCCCGGCATCCGCGAGTACGAGCTGCTGGCGACGCTCGCCGACTCCCTGATCCGGCAGCAGGGCGAGTACCTGTTCACGCGGCTCGTCTCCTCCGGGCGCAACACCAACCCGTGGGGCAGCGAGGCGCGCGACAAGATCGTGATGCCGGGCGACCTGGTCGGCGTCGACACCGACGCGTACGGCTACGAGGGCTACATGATCGACATCTCGCGGACGTTCCTGTGCGGCGACGTGCCGTCGGCCGGGCAGGTCGAGCTGTACAAGGTCGCGCACGAGGTGATGGTGGGGATGCGCGAGGTGCTCCGCCCGGGGATGTCGTACGACGAGTTCGCCCGCGCCGCGCCGGCGCTGCCCGCACGATTCCAGCCGCAGCAGTACGAGTGCATGGTGCACGGCGCCGGGCTGGAGGACGAGAGCCCCACGATCTACTACCCGGGCCAGGCGCCCAACCCGACCGACGTCCACATCGTCCCCGGTATGGCCCTGTGCTTCGAGGTGTACATCGGCGAGGTGGGCGGCGAGTACGGCGTCAAGCTCGAGGACCAGGTGCTGGTCACCGAGCGCGGCGCGGAGCCGCTCTGTACGTACCCCTACGATCCGACGCTGCTCGGGCTGTAGCATCCCCCGCCGTGCCACCGACCGTCGTCACCGACTTCCCGCGCCGTGTGCGCACGATCGAGCAGACGTGGATCACGCTCCGCGACGGCACCCGGCTGTCGGCCCGCGTCTGGCTGCCCGAGGACGCGGAGCAGGATCCCGTGCCGGCGATCTTCGAGCTCCTGCCCTACCGCCTGAACGACGGCACGGCCCTGCGCGACTCCCGCCACTTCCCGTACCTGGCCGGCCACGGGTACGCGTGCGTTCGCGTTGACCAGCGAGGCACCGGCGAATCCGACGGGCTGATGCTGGACGAGTACCTGCCGCAGGAGCAGGCCGACGGCTGCGAGGTGATCGAGTGGATCGCCGCCCAGCCGTGGTGCACCGGCGCGGTCGGCATGGTCGGCATCTCGTGGAGCGGTTTCAACAGCCTGCAGATCGCGGCGCACCGGCCGCCGGCGTTGAAGGCGATCGTCACGCTCTGCTCGACCGACGACCGCTACGCCGACGACGTGCACTACGACGGCGGATGCGTCTCGTCCGACATGGTGCAGTGGGCCGCCTCGATGTTCATGTGGAACGCGCGGCCGCCCGACCCGGCGATCGTCGGCGAGCGCTGGCGTGACATGTGGATCGAGCGGATGGAGGGCGCGCCGTCGTTCATCGACCCCTGGATGACCCATCAGCGCCGCGACGACTACTGGAAGCAGGGGTCGGTGTGCGAGGACTTCTCGCGGATCGAGGCCGCGGTGTACGCGGTGGGCGGCTGGGCCGACGGCTACACCAACGCGATCCCGCGGATGCTGGAGGGCTTGCCCGGCCCGCGCAAGGGGCTGATCGGACCCTGGGCGCACGCCTGGCCGCAGGCCGGTCCGCCGCAGCCGACGATCGGCTTCCTCCAGGAGGTGATCCGCTGGTTCGACCACTGGCTGAAGGGCGAGCAGAACGGGATCATGGATGAGCCGATGCTGCGGGCCTGGATCCAGGAGCCGCTGCCCCCGCTCACCTGCTACACCGAGATCCCCGGCCGCTGGGTCGCCGAGCGCGCCTGGCCGCCGGCCGGCGCGTCCCAGCGGGTGCTGCACCTGACCGCCGGCGGGGGCCTCGCGGAGGAGCCCGGCCCCGAGCGGCGGATCGACTTCAGCGGCCTGCAGGTCGCCGGCCTCGACGCGGGCTCGTGGTGCCCGTACGGCGAGGTCGCCGACTGGCCGGGCGACCAGCGCGCGATGGACGGCATGTCCCGGTGCTTCGAGTCGGAGCCGCTCGACGAGGACATCGAGATCCTCGGCTTCACCGACGTGCACCTGGAGCTCGTGTCCGACCGGCCGGACGCCCTGATCTCGGTGCGGCTGTGCGAGGTCACGCCGGACGGCGCCTCGACGCTCGTCACCCGGGCCCAGCTGAACCTGACCCACCGCGACAGCGACGAGCATCCGGAACCGCTGACGCCGGGGGAGCGCTTCCGGGCGACCGTCCGGCTGGACGCCTGCGGGCACCGCTTCGCCGCGGGCAACCGCCTGCGGATCGGCCTGTCGCCCACCTACTGGCCGTGGGCGTGGCCGTCGCCCGAGCCGGTGACGCTGGGCGTGATCGCCGGGGCCAGCCGGGCGGTGCTGCCGGTCCGCGCGCGACAGCCCGAGGACGAGGCGCTGCCCGAGTTCGGGCCGCCGGAGGAGTCCCAGCGGCTGGAGCTGGTCGAGCTGAAGCCGGGCGCGGCCGGCCGATCGATCCGCCACGACCTGTCGACGGGCCGGGTCGAGCTGGTCTACGACTGGGACGTCGGCGGCCTGTGGCGGATGCCGTCCAACGGCCTGGAGTTCGAGGACGTGAACACGACGACCTTCTCGATCTCGGAGGGCGATCCGCTGTCGGCACGGGTGGTCTGCCGGGTCGACGGGACGTTCGGCCGCGGCGACTGGCGGACGAGCGCGCGCACGCACACCGAGATGACCGCCGACGCGGACGCGTTCCACATCACCTGCCGGCTGGAGGCGTTCGAGGGCGACGATCTGGTCTTCGAGCGGACGTGGACGTACGACATCCCGCGCGATCTGGTCTGAGGCTAGAGTCCGCGCCATGTGCAGATCCATTCGCCCACTTCACAACTACGAGCCCGCGAGCACCCACGAGGACGTCGAGGCCGCAGCGCTGCAGTTCGTCCGCAAGATCAGCGGCATGACCAAGCCGGCGAAGGTCAACGAGGAGGCGTTCGACCGCGCGGTCGCCGCCGTCACGGAGGCCAGCGCCCGGCTGCTCGACGAGCTGGTCGCCACCGCTCCGCCGCGCGACCGTGCTCGCGAGATCGAGCGCGCCCGCGAGCGCGCCGCCAAGCGCTTCCCCGTGTCCGCTTGAGCGCCGCTCGGTTCGAGACGCTCACGCCGCACGTCGACCGGTTCACGCCGGACGACCGCAGCGATCGCCCGGCGCTGGGCGCGATCCACGGCGATCGCGCGACCCTGCTGGTCGAGGGCGGCGCCTCGGTCGCGCACCTGCGCTCGTTCGTCGACGAGCTCGAGGCGCGTGGCCGCCCGCCGGTCGAGGCCATCATCCTGACGCACTGGCACTGGGATCACAGCTTCGGCTCCGCCGCCGTCGACGTTCCGGTGTACGCGCATCCCGACAGCCGCGCCGAACTCGCCGTCCAGGCCGGGTACGACTGGTCGGACGCCGCGCTCGACGCGCGCGTCCGGCAGGGCCTCGAGCTGCAGTTCTGCGCCGACATGATCCGGGTCGAGCTGCCCGACCGCAGCGACCTGCGGATCGTGGTGCCGTCCGAGGCGGTCGAGGTCTCGCACACGATCGACCTGGGCGGCGAGACGGCGATCGCCAAGCACGTCGGCGGCGACCATGCGCCGGACTCGCTCGCCGT
>DATLLN010000083.1:0-3991 GCA_035537835.1 Gaiellales bacterium | reverse complement strand
GAACGGGCCGGGGGAGGCCGGGGACGCCGACTTCGGCATCGCCGGCGGCCGCGACGCCGGCTTCATCTACGCCCACGGCGAGGTGCTGCGCAAGGTCACGCAGGCCGAGCTGGTGGACGAGCTGTTCCGCGAGGTGGACGCGTGGATCGCCGCCGGCATGCAGCGGCCGAGGCGCAAGACGCGCAAGCTCGCGCTGCCGGTCGTCAGCTAGAGCGGCGGCGTTCGCGGCGTGCGCAGTAGGCGGCGAAGCGGGCGTGCTTCGCCAGGTACGCCTCGAGCTGGGACAGCCCGAAGGCGAACCACTCGCTCACGTACCGGTCGTCGATCTGGGTGTGCGATGGGGGCATGCTGGAGCATCGGCTCGTCGGTCGGGCGCTCACATCCCCTTGCTGCGGTATCGCGAACGCACCCGAACGGTGTGTTGGCTCTACGGTCAACATGATCGCGCGGCACCCAGGCTCCGTCACCCTCGCACAGTAGACTGGCCCGGATGGCGCCGGCTCGATCGCCCTACGTCCACCTCCACGTGCACAGCGAGTACTCGATTCTCGACGGCGCCTGCCGTATCGGGCCGCTGGTCGAGCGCGCCGCCGCGCTCGACATGCCGTCCATCGGACTGACCGACCACGGGTCGATGGCGGGCGCCGTGGAGTTCACCAGGGCGGCCGAGAAGCAGGGCGTCAAGCCGGTGCTCGGCTGCGAGATGTACGTGGTCGACGACCACGCTGCACGGACGCAGAAGGAGCGGCGGGCGCACCTGACACTGCTGGCCGAGACGACCGAGGGCTACCACAACCTGATCCGGCTGGTCTCGCTCGGCTACCTGGACGGCTACTGGTACAAGCCGCGCGTCGACTTCTCCCAGCTGGAGCAGCATGCCGACGGCATCGTCGCCCTCTCCGGCTGCCTGTCGGGTCGCGTCAGCAAGGCGCTGATCGACGGCGACGGTAAGACCGCGCGCACCGAGCTCGACCGGCTGGTGCAGATCTTCGGCCAGGACGACGTCTACGTCGAGGTGCAGGACGGCGGGATCGACGTGCAGACGCGGATCCTGCCCGACCTGATCGCGCTGGCCAAGGACAGCGGACTGCCGATGGTCGGCACGGGCGACGTCCACTACCTGACGCGGGACGACGCGATCCCGCACGAGGCGATGCTCTGCATCCAGACGCAGGACACGATGGACAACCCCAACCGGTTCCGCTTCTCGAACCACGAGTTCTATCTGAAGAGCTCCGACGAGATGTACCAGCTGATGGCCGGCCGGTTCGGCGAGGAGATGCTGCGGCGCACGGTCGAGATCGCCGAGCGCTGCTCGGCGGAGGTCGGGCTGGGGGCGATGCACCTGCCCAGGTTCGAGGTGCCCGAGGGCACGAATGCCGTCTCCTACCTGCGCGACCTGGCCGAGCAGGGGCTGCGCGAGCGCTACGGATCGGAGACGCCGGAGCTGCGGCGCCGCCTCGAGTTCGAGCTGAAGACCATCGAGGAGATGGGCTTCCCGGACTACTTCCTGATCGTCTGGGACTTCATCCGGTTCGCCCGCGAGAACGGCATCAGCGTCGGTCCGGGCCGCGGCTCGGCGGCGGGCTCGCTGGTCGCCTACTGCCTGCGCATCACCGACCTCGACCCGATGCAGTACACGCTCCTGTTCGAACGCTTCCTGAACCCCGGCCGCAAGAGCATGCCGGACATCGACGTCGACTTCGCCGTGGCCGGCCGCGAGCAGGTGATCAACTACGTCGCCGAGAAGTACGGCCGCCGGAACGTCGCCCAGATCATCACCTTCGGCAAGATGCAGCCGAAGGCGGCGATCAAGGACGCCGGCCGGGTGATGGGCATCCCCTACGGCGTGGTCGACCGGATCGCCAAGATGGTGCCCGAGGGGCCAAAGGTCTCGTTCGACGAGTGCATGAAGCCGGGCGCCGAGCTGCGCAAGGCGTACGACGCCGACGAGACGGCGAAGAGCATCGTCGACATGGCACGGCCGCTGGAGGGCGTCGTACGCAACGACTCGATCCACGCCGCCGCCGTCGTCATCGGCGACCGGCCGCTGACCGAGTACCTGCCGCTCCAGCAGAAGGGGCCGGAGGCCGAGGTCGTCACGCAGTTCTCGATGAACGACGTCGAGGCGCTGGGTCTGCTGAAGATGGACTTCCTGGGCCTGCGCAACCTCGACGTGATCGACCGCGCCCTCGACCTGATCGAATCCAGCTCCGGCCGGCGCCTGGCCATGGACGAGGTGCCGCTGGACGACGTCAAGACCTACGAGATGCTGGCCCGCGGCGACGCAACCGGCGTGTTCCAGTTCGAGTCGTCGGGGATGCGCGAGGCGCTGCGCGGCGTCAAGCCGACGCACTTCGAGGATCTGATCGCGCTGGTCGCCCTGTACCGGCCGGGGCCGATGCAGAACATCCCGCGGTTCGCCGCGCGCAAGAACGGGCGCGAGGAGGTGACGTACGCCGATCCGCGGCTGGAGGGCGTGCTCGCCGAGACCTACGGCATCACCGTGTACCAGGAGCAGGCGATGTTGATCAGCCGCGAGATCGCCGGCTTCTCGCCCGCCGAAGCGGACGACCTGCGCAAGGCGATCGGCAAGAAGATCGCCGCGCTGATGGCGACGCTCAAGGACAAGTTCATCGAGGGGTGCATCGCAAACGGCGTGACGCCCGCGCTGGCGCAGCAGCTGTGGGACGACAACGAGCGGTCGAGCGACTACTCGTTCAACAAGTCGCACGCCGCCTGCTATGCATTGGTCGCCTACCACACCGCGTGGCTCAAGGCGAACCACCCGGCCGAGTACATGGCCGCCCTCATCTCCTCGGTGATGTCGACCAAGGACCGCGTGCCGTACTACGTCTCGGAGTGCGCCGAGATGGGCATCGAGGTGCTCCCGCCGGACGTCAACTCAAGCATGTCCGACTTCGCCGTGGTCGAGGGCCGGATCCGGTTCGGCCTGTCGGCCGTCAAGAACGTCGGTGAGGGGGCGGTGCGTCAGATCATCGCCGCCCGCGAGGCCGGCCCGTTCACGTCGATCTGGGAGTTCTGCGAGCGGGTCGACGGCAGCGTGCTCAACCGGCGGATGCTGGAAAGCCTGGTCGCCTGCGGCGCGCTCGACTCGACCGGGGACACGCGCCGGGGGATGACCGAGGTGCTGGAGCAGGCGCTGGGCTCCGGCCAGAAGCAGCAGGCCGACGCGCTGATGGGCCACATGTCGATCTTCGACCTGGGCGACGACGGCGACGACGGAGGCGACGCGCCGGCCGTGTCCCGGTCGCATCCACCGGTGCCGGAGGGCGAGTGGGACAAGGCCGACCTGCTGAAGCGCGAGAAGGAGACGCTCGGCCTGTACGTGACCAGCCACCCGCTGGCCGACGTCAAGGATCAGCTGGCCCGCCGCGCGGACGTCCAGCTCGCGGCCTTCTCCGGGCTGCGCGACGGCCAGGTGGTGACGGTCGGCGGCCTCGTCACGTCGATGCGCACGCTGGTCACCAAGAAGGGCGACCAGATGGCGTTCGTCGAGCTCGACGACACCACGGCCACGATCGAGGTGATCGTCTTCGCGAACGCGCTGGCGGCCGTCCGGTCGGTGCTCCATCCGGACGCCGTGGTGATCGTCAAGGGCCGGGTCGACCACAAGAGCGAGGGCGAGGTAAAGCTGGTCGCCTTCGAGCTGGCGCCGTTCGAGGCGACCGCCGACTTCGGCGTCGTCAAGCTGCGCGTCGACGCCCGCCACGCCGCGCCGACGGTGATCCACGAGCTGCGCAGCCTGATCGGCGAGCATCCGGGCGACGCGCCGGTGATGCTGGAGCTGGAGACCTCGGAGGGCTCGAAGACGCTGCGCTTCGGGCCCGGGTTCCGCGTCCAGCCGGACGGCAACTTCTTCGCCGAGGCGAAGGCGCTGCTGGGCGACGCCGCGCTGATCGCCTGACGGTTGATCTAGCGGGCCGACCCCGAGATGGCGGTCCAGCCGCCGATCGTCTGCGTCCGGGCG
>DATLLN010000082.1:0-2018 GCA_035537835.1 Gaiellales bacterium | reverse complement strand
TACGCGAACGGACGGCAGATCGCCGACTTCCTCAACGCCGCGAACCCCCGCAACTGGCCGCGCGCGACGCTGCGCAGCATGATGCGCACGCACCTCGACCAGACCATCCAGGAGGCGGTCGCCCAGCTCACCGGCGACTATGCCGCGAGCGTGCGCATGTACGACGAGATCGAGGACCACATCCTCACCATGGCGGACACGCTCTCGAGCGGCATCATCGCGCAGTTCCCGCGCCGCTTCCGCTGAGGCGGAGGCCCCGCCGCGGCGCGCCGCCGGGACATCGACCAATGGGTGCGGCGGGTTTCGAACCTGCGACCTCTCGCGTGTGAAGTCGGTCGCCTCCGCTGCGGTGTGGGACGGATTGCCGCGGAACGCTGGTCAAGCCAGGTCGAAGATGCTTCCCGAGGCGGCCAGCGGGAGCCGTCCGCTGCAGGCTGCTGCGTTCTATCGCCGCCACGGAGCTTCCATGTCCAGGGCCGACGGGACGACGAGGCTCGTTGCACCTCGTAGTGCAGGTACTCCTGTCCGCTCCTGTGCCAGGAGGGCCGAGATGACCGAACAGGAGGTGTTGGTCGCCGCCGCCGCTCCGGGCGGTCGCGGTCCTCGGAAGGGGCCCGTGCTCGGTCACCAGGGCCGCCAATGTCTCGGCGCCAGTCGCTCCGTCGATGTCGAGCACGACCAGGTAGAACTCTCGGCCGGTGCGGACTGCAGCACCAAAGCGCGCGGATGCAGACCACCAGCATCGGAGCTGGTCAGGGTCAGTCGTTGCAGCGCGAACCCCGTGAGGGACCGCGGGGCGTCGCTGCGCAACAACCACGATGCCCGCATCCACGGTGCCGGGCTGCTCCCGGGCCGTTCGGCGCCGAAACGTTGGTCCGCGCGCCACGTCAGCCGTGCCTGTCGCTGGACGACGCACGGCGGTTCGCGTTGATCGGTTTCATGGCCGACCGCACGTTCCAGGGGTGCCACTGGCGGCCGCCGCCGAGCGTCATCTCGCCATCCTCGGTGAGCTGGTCGGCGATCTCCTGCAGTGTCATGCCGTGCGAGCGCATGACGAGGATCCGCTCGCGCAGCGCCGCCCGGCGCTCCGGTGGCGCGGCGTGCGGGAGCGGTGGGCGTCGCGGGACGCGCGAGATCTCATAGGGTGCAGCCTGCTGCTCGGCGACGGGCAGCTCCTCCCTCGTGCTCAGGTGGTCGAGGGCGATCGGTCGGGTGCGTCGTGCCGGCATGCGGGGAGCCGGTGACGCCGGGAACATGGTCAGCGGAGCCGGCGCAGGCGCCTTGGCGGTCTGCAGCCAGCGCCGCGTGCGCCAGGCGACGACTAGCAGCAGCAGCAGCGCGAGCGGCAGTGCGAGGAGCACGCGCGGGATCGGCGAGCCGTCGGACGTATACGCCGGTGAGGCCGGGGTGACCTGGCCGGCCGGGGCCGGCCGCGCGGGCGCGGATCGCACCGGGCTCGAGGAGGCCGGCTGAACGGCCTCCGGCGCAGCACGGACCGCGGTGCGGCGGCGCAGGACGCGCAGCGTCGCCGGGCTGACGGCGCCTGTCCGCTCGAGCCCGTGCTTGCGCTGGAACGCGAGCACGGCGGCCTGGGTCCGCGGGCCGAAGAGCCCGTCGCTCGCCCCGGGGCGGTACCCCAGGCGGCTGAGCCTGCGTTGCAGATCGCGGACGCGCTGGGAGCCGCCGGGGCGCCGGAAGCCGATGCCGGCGCGCAGCGCAGGGGCGCGGTCGGCCACGTCGGAGCGCATGGGCAGCGGGCGTCGGATGGGACGCCCGTGCCAGCTCGCATCCACGAGCAGCCGTGGGCTCAGGCTCGGTGCGGCTGCGGTGTCCTGGGCCGTGGCTGTTCCCGGCAGCGCCGGGATCGCGACGAGCACCGCGAGCCAGGCGATGGTCCGGATGCGCAACTCGCAGAACGGGTGGGGCATGGTGCCTCCTTCACGGAGCGCGCCGGGCTACAGGATGAAGAGAGCCCCCGGCGCTCGGCTCTGGCCGCCCCGGGGGGCTCTCTTCATCCT
>DATLLN010000081.1:0-10128 GCA_035537835.1 Gaiellales bacterium | reverse complement strand
GGGCCGAGCACCGCCTGCGGGTCCATCCGCACCTCGTCGATCCTCCGCGTCGTCGCCAACAAGGAGATCGGCAGCATCGACGACCGGTTCCTGGTGTTGGCCGACGTCGCCGAGAAGGCGCAGCGCCAGGTGATCGCGTTCGTCACCGACTTGCTGGACGACCGGATGGATCCCGAGGCTGCGGCCAAGCTCGCCGACCTGCTGGCCGGCGGCTACTTCACCCATGACTTCCCGATCACGGTCGACCGGGCCCGGGAGCTCGGCCTGACGACGATCCAGCCGGAGCTGCCGGACGCGATCTACGAGCTGATGGCGCTGTTCCCGCAGCCGACGCGCGGCCGGCCGACGGTCACGTACCTGCCGCTACCGATGCCGGCGCCAGGCTCGAGCCCGTCGGAACGAACACCGTGACCGCGTCCGGCTCGTAGACCAACTCCGCCCGGTCGAGCCGGCCGACGTACTCGCCGTCGACCTGGGCGGACACCGTCTGGTCGGCGACCAGCGTCAGCGCCGAGCGGTCGTGCAGGTACGCCACCCGTGAGTCGCGCCCGGTCGCGTGCCGCGGCCACACCAGCCCGTACACGCCCAGCCGCCACAGGTCGCGGGTTCGCAGGTTGCCCGCAGCGACGACATCCAGGCCGGCGTCGAAGGACGCGCAAGGCGTTGCCCGCACGCCCACCGGACCGAAGTACGTGTACGGATTGGCGTTGGCGACGGCGACGTAGGAGCAGCGGATCTCGCGCTCACCGTCGTGGAGCGTCGCCCGGTCGGGCAACGACCAGCCGTCGGCACGCAGCGCGCGGATAGCGGCCCCCACCACCCGCAGGTCGTTCGGCCGTCGCAGCTCGTGGTGCCCGGCGCGCTCCTCGCGCACCAGGCGCATCGCCTCCGCATCCAGCCCGAACCCGGCCGAGAACGTGAACCGCCGGCCGTTCATGCGTCCCAGCCCGATCGGGCGCACGACTCCGGCCGGGATCGACTCCGCAAGCCCCTCGGCGGTGCGCAGCACGTTCTTCGGCCAGCCCAGCTGGCGGGCGAACACGGACGTGGCGCCCGCCGGCAGCAGGCCCAGCGGGACGCCGGCAGGCAGGCCGTTCACCACCTCGTTGTAGGTGCCGTCTCCACCCATGGCAACGACCACGTCGGCACCGGGCATGCCTGCGAGCTCCGTGGCATGTCCGGCCGCCCGCGTCGGGGCAAGCTCGATCTCGCACGTCCGGGCCAGCACGCCCACCACCCGGGCGACCAGGGCGTCGTCCGTGCCCGACGACCGGGGGTTGACGATCAGGCGCACCCGCATGGGCCGGATACCATACCGGCATGTCGCCGGCATCCCTGCGGACGATGACCGCCACCGGCGCAGCCTGCGCCGGACTGGTCGTGCTCGCGCATCTGGCGCTGGTCTGGAACGGCGCCGACGGGTTCGAGGAGCGGCGGCGGATCGCCTTCGACCATGGCATCGCGCTGGCGGTGATCCTGGCGGTCACGCTGTGGTTGGGCCGCGTGGGCCGCTGGCTGGCAGACGGATCGTGCTCGCCGATCGGCGACGCGATCGCCATCTCCGGATCGATCGCGGTGCTGCTCGACCTGGCGTGGGTGTGGCGCGACGGCATGAGCGACGCGCTGCAGGTCACGGCGGAGCACGTCGCGGCGCTCGCCATCGTCACGATTCTCGCACTGCTCGGGGTACGGATCGACGGACGCCTCTCATCGAACGCTAACCGGCTCAACGACGCGTCAATTCGGCGGCCATAGAACACGGCCCATGAATAGATCCCTGCTTCGCACCGGTGGCCTGATCGTCGCCACAGCGCTGGTAAGTGGCGGCACCGCCTATGCGGTCTCCTCGAACCAGTCGCCGACCAAGACGATCGTTCGACAGGTGTCCGCGCCCGTGGCTCAGAACACCCCGCAGCAGCCGTCCACCGGACTCTCGGTGAACGAGATCTACCGGCGCAGCGCGCCGGGCGTCGTCGTCGTGCGCTCCACGGTGACGACCACCCAGCAGAACCCCTTCGGGTCTCCCCAGCAGGAGCAGTCGCAGGCACTCGGCTCCGGCTTCGTGATCGATCAGGAAGGGCACATCCTGACCAACGCCCACGTCGTCCTCGACGCCTCCAAGGTCGAGGTCGGCTTCTCCAACGGTGACAACTATCCCGCGGAGGTCGTCGGGCTCGACAAGAGCACCGACGTCGCCGTGCTCAAGGTGGACGTTCCCAGCTCCGCCCTGCGCGTCCTGCCCCTGGCCAACTCCAACGACGTCCGCGTCGGCGATCCGGTCGTGGCGATCGGCAACCCCCTCGGCGAGACCCGCACCGTGACCAGCGGCATCGTCTCGGCGATCGACCGCCAGATCCAGTCGCTGCAGCCCGGCGTCAGCATCTTCGGCGCGATCCAGACCGACGCCGCGATCAACCACGGCAACTCGGGCGGCCCGCTGCTGAACTCGCAGGGCCAGGTGATCGGCATCACCAGCCAGATCCTGTCGGACGACCAGAACAACCCCGAGAGCGGCAACATCGGCATCGGCTTCGCGATCCCGATCAACACCGCCAAGCAGGTCGGCCAGCAGATCATCGACAACGGCAAGGCCGAGCACACCTACATCGGCGTCGAGGGCACGCCCCTCACCCCGGACGTCGCCAAGGCGCTGAACATCGACGTCAGCTTCGGCGTCCTGGTCGCCAAGGTCGAGCCCGGCTCGCCCGCCGCGAAGGCCGGCCTGCAGGGCGGCAACACCCAGGCGACGATCGCCGGCGTGACCTACACGCTGGGCGGCGACGTGATCACCAAGATCGACGGCAAGGAGATCAAGGACTTCTCCGTGCTCGCCGACACGATCTCGCAGAAGCAGCCCGGCGACACCGTCACCCTCGAGGTCTTCCACAACGGGCAGACCCGCACGGTCACGGTCACCCTGGCCGCGCACTGAGCACGATCGCCTAGACCACTTCGACGATGACGTCCGCGACGCCCTCCAGGGCGTCGCGGACGGCGTCTTCGACCAGGCTCGCCACGGTGTGGCCGCCGGACACCGACGCCGAGGGGTCGCCGTGCACCGAGGTCACGACCAGGAGGCGATCGCCCTGGCGGTAGACCACCACCTCGGGATCGCCCCCGGTCACCGACCGCACCGCCTCGTGAGCGCGGGCCGTCAGCCCCGGCTCGTCCGCGCTGACGTCGCGCGCCGGCTGGGCCTCGGGATGAAACGGCTCGACGTGGATGTACACCCGCGCAACGCCGAACTCCTGTCCGATCTCCCGCTTCAGCCGGGCCAGCACCGGCGCCACCTGCGCCATCGTGAAGTTCGCGCCCAGCCGCGCATGCAGCGTGACGGCCCGGCCGTCGGGCCCCTCGAGCACGTTGATGTTGTGGGTCTCGACGACTCCCGGGACGCGCAGCGCCGCAGCCGCGACCCGCTCGGTCGGCCGCTCGCGGCTGGCCGTCGGCTCGACGTGCACCGTCACCTGGGCCGGCCCGACGCGGTCGCGCACGGCCTGCTCCACGCGATCCATGGTCTCGTGGCTGCGCTCGAGCCCCTCCAGCCGGGATACGCCGATCGTCACGTCGGCGAAGCTCTCGCCCCCCGCCTCGCGCACCCGAACGGCGCGCACCTCGCGCACGCCCTGCACCCCGCGCACGGCCCGTTCGATCTCCCCCGCCAGGCCGATCGGCGCCCGGTCCATCAACACGTGGACATTGCCGACGGCCAGCCGCACGGCGGCCACCAGCACGAGCACCGCGACAAACAGCGCGGCCCAGGCGTCGCCGCCGTCGACGCCCGCGGACACGAGTACGAGGCCGATCAGCACCGCGACGGTGCCGGCGAAGTCCGAGCCGAAGTGATAGGCGTTGGCGATCAGCGCCGCGTTTCGGCCGCGCCGGCCCTCGCGCAGCGACACCGTCGTCCGGGCCGCGTCGACCACCAGGACACCGCCCATCAGCGCGAATGCGTACCAGGTGGGATCGACGTCGTGGCTCCCCGACCGCAGCCGGCTGACGGCCTCGGTGGCGATCCAGAGCGCTGCCGCAGACAACAACAGCGCCTCGAACAGTGCGGCCAGATGCTGGGCTTTGCCATGACCATACTGGTGGGCTGCGTCCGGTGGCCGCTCGGCGACGCCCACCGCATACAGGGTGAGCACCGCCGCCGCCGCGTCCAGCGCCGAGTGAACGGCCTCCGCGAGCACACCCAGGCTGCCGGTGGTCAGGCCAACCACAAGCTTGGCGGCTGCAAGGAGCAGGGCGGCGGCGAGCGACATCAACGCCGTCCGCCGCGCGTTTGACATATTCGCGATTGTACGCGAGGCTCTTTCCATCCGTTTCCCTCTGGCTACGACAAGGTGGCGCCCGACATGAGCTCCACTCATGAAGCCGAACGACATGGAGAGCGAGCCAGCGGACAGGTGCGCTGCATGGTGGTCGACGATCACGCAGCGATCCGGGAGGGGGTGAAGATGATCCTCGCCCGCGACCGCGAGATCTCCGTGATCGGGGAGTGTGCGAGCGGCGACGCCGCGGTGACGATGGCGGACAAGCGCCGGCCGGACGTCGTGCTGATGGACGTCCGCATGCGCGGGATGGACGGATTCGAGGCCACCCGCCGGATCACGGCCACGCATCCCGACATGGCGGTGATCCTGTACACGGCCCACGCGGAGCGCGGCCTGCTGGCCGAGGGACTGGACTGCGGCGCGCGCGGCTACGTGCTCAAGGACGCGCCGCCCGACGACATCGTCCGCGCCGTCAAACGCGTGGCGGAGGGCGGCGCCTACGTCGACCCCACCCTCGCCTCCGAGCTGGTCTCGCCGAAGGCGACCGAGCGGATTCCGGCGCTGTCGACGCGGGAGCGCGAGATCCTCGGCCTGCTGGCCAACGGGCACTCGAACCCGGAGATCGCAGCGCGGCTGTTCATCAGTCCGGAGACGGTGAGGACGCACGTCCGGAATGCGATGTCGAAGCTCGAGGCCGACACCCGCACGCAGGCCGTCGCCCTCGCGCTCCGCTATGCCCTCATCGACTGACGCCCCCGAGGGGGATGTCGACCGCCTGTGGCTGATTCCGGTGGGGCTCAGCGTCCTGGTCGTGCTGCTGGTCGCCGCGACCGTCGCCGACGTCATCGTCGACAGCGACTCGGCGGACATCGCGCTGTTCGCCATCGCCGCCGCCGTCGGCGCCACGGCGATCGCGCTCGCGATCACGTCGCTGCGACGGTCGCGACGCACGCAAGCGGCCGCCGGCATCCGCCGGCAGCGTGATGCCGACCTGTTCGACTCGATGCTGCGGATGCTCGACGACGAGCGCGAGCACGTCGCGCACGAGCTGCACGACGGCCCCCAGCAGCTGCTGGCGGCGATCAGGCTGATGGCGGACGCGGTCGCCCACGCCGTGCGCGAGGGCGACGAGCAGCGCGCGTCGGAGGCCCTGCGCCGGCTGGAGGAGCACGCGGGCGAGGCCTCGGACGAGTTGCGCGAGACGACGCGCCAGCTGCACCCGGTGGTGCTCGAGCAGCGGGGGCTGCTGCCGGCGCTCGAGGCGCTGCAGGAGATGGTGCAGGATCAGTACGGTGCGGCGGTGCGCCTCCAGCGACCCGAGGGGGAGTGGCATGCCGACGCGACCCGCGACGCGGCGCTCTACGGCCTCGCCCGCGACGCTGCGGTGGGCGCGGCGGCCGCGGGCGCGCGGTCGATCCGCATCTCGCTGCAGGGCGACGGCGGCGGCGTCGAGCTGACGGTCGAGTCGGACAGCACCCTGGCCAGCCTGCCCGGTGCCGACCTCCGCACCGAATTGCTGCGGGCGCGCGCCGCGCGGATCAGGGGCACGCTCGAGATGACCCGCACCGCCGGCGGGGAGCTGGTCGTGGTGCGGGCACCGTGACCCGCGTCGGCGTCCTCGGACCGGGCACCATCGACATCATCGAGCTCCCCGGTCAGGAGCCGGTGCAGCGACCCGGCGGCACGACGCTGTACGCAGCCCGCGCGCTGAGGTTCGCCGGCGCCGAGCCGGTCGTGATCGAGACCCCGGGGCTCGTCATCTCCCGGCTCCGCCACACCGAGGAGGGCACCGTCCAGGCGATCGACCGGGTGGCCGAGCCTGCCGATCCGGGCTGGCTCGCCGAGCGGCTCGACCGGTTCGATGGCTGCTCGTGGGTGATGCTCGGCGGCCAGACGGCCGACGACTTCCCGGCCGGCACGATCGCCCTGCTGGCCGAGCGCGGCCATCGCATGCTGCTCGACGTCCAGGGCCTCGCCCGCGGCAACCGCCCGGGGCCGGTCGAGCTGCGGCCATTTCCCATCGAGGCAATCGGTCCGGTGGATGCGATCAAGCTGAATGCCGCCGAGGCGCGCGCTGCCGTGGGGGGCGACACCCCCGACCAGGTGCGCCGCCTGGGGGTGGCCGAGGCGCTGTTCTCCCGCGGCCCGCACGGCGCGCTGCTGATCCTGCCGGACCGCGAGGTCGACGTTTCCGCATCGGGAGACACCTTCTCCGACCCGACCGGCGCCGGCGACTCGCTGGCGGCGTTCTACAGCCTGGCCCGCACGCGCAACGCCGAGCCGGAGGAGGCGATCCGGTTCGCCGTGGAACGGGTCGAGCGCCTGTACACGGCCTAGCCGGAGGCCAAAATCGGACGTCGCGCCGGACGCGAGCGGGGGTGGTGTCCGGCCGTGAATCGGCGTAGTCTGTGACCACGTGCACGATCCGATCCGGATCCTGATTGCGGAGGACAATGCCCTGCTCCGCGGCGTCCTCCGCGATGCGCTCGCGGAAGCGGGCATGACCGTTGTCGCCGAGGCGAGCGACGGCGCCGAGGCGGTCGCGCTGGCCGAGGAGACGCGGCCCCACGTCGTCGTCATGGACATGCGGATGCCCAACGTGGACGGCATCGAGGCGACCGAGCAGATCGCGGCCGCCGACTGGGCGATGCCGGTCGTTGTCCTCTCCGCCTACGATGAGCCGCAGATGATCGAAGCGGCGCTCGCGGCCGGCGCGACCAACTGCCTGAAGAAAGGCGTCGGCCTCGACGAGCTGATCGAGGCGATCCGCGCCGCCGATCGCACCATCTAGGACCGCTACGCGGCCCGGGACACCCGGTACTCGACCGCGGCCTCGACCAGCGCGCGGAACAGCGCGGCGCCGTCCGCCGGATCCTCCTCGGGATGCCACAGCACGCCGACCGCGAACGGGTGCTCTCGGAGCTCGAGCCCCTCGACCACGCCGTCGGCGGCACGTGCCGAGACGGTCAGCCCGTCGCCGATCAGCTCCGGCGCCTGATGGTGGCACGAGTGCGCGCCGGGCGCATGGTCGAGGATCGACCAAAGCCGCGTCCCCGGCTCGATCTCGACCGGGTGCCGCGCGAACGTCCCGGGCGCTGCCTTGTGAGGCGACGCGTCGTCGAGCACGTCGGCGAGATGCTGCTGCAGCGTGCCTCCGCAGACGACGTTGAGCAGCTGCATCCCGCGGCAGATGCCGAGCACCGGCACCCGCCGGTCGAGCGCCGCGCCCATCATCGCGATCTCGGCGCGGTCGCGGTGCGGCCACACGGGCGTCGTCTCCGCGTGCGCCGCCGCCCCGTACGCGTCCGGCCCAATGTCGGGACCCCCGCTGAAGACCAGGCCGTCGAGCAGGTCGAGCAGCTCGGTGTTGTCCTCGAAGGGCGGCAGCACCAGCGGCAGGCCGCCGGCGTCGTGCACCGACCGCGTGTACCCGGAGGGGATCATCACGCTGGTCACGTCGCGCCAGTGCGAGAAGGCGGCGGGCACCTCGTAGGCGCAGATGCCGATCAGCGGCCGGTTGCGATCCATGGCACCAGGAGTATATGAATGGCCGATCCACGACCGAAGGGGCGAGTGCCGTGACATCTGACGAGCTGCGCAGCGAGGTCGACTCCGGGGCCGTCGACACCGTGCTGCTGGTGATGACCGACATGCAGGGACGGCTGATGGGCAAACGCCTCCACGCGCCTTTCTTCGTCGGGGAGATCGAGAAACACGGAGCGGAGGGCTGCTACTACCTGCTCACCGTCGACGTCGACATGAACCCCGTCCAGGGGTTCGAGATGGCCTCGTGGGACACCGGGTACGGCGACTTCGTCTTCAAGCCGGACATGGCCACGCTGCGCCGCGTGCCCTGGCTCGAGCGGACGGCGATGGTCGTTGCCGACCTGGAGTGGCAGGATGGGCGCCCGGTCGTCGCCTCGCCGCGCCAGATCCTGCGCCGCCAGCTGGAGCGGCTGGCCGAGCGCGGGTGGACGGCGAACATCGGCTCGGAGCTGGAGTTCATCCTGTTCCGCGACAGCTACGACGCGGCGCGCGAGAAGCGGTACCACGACCTCGTCCCCGCGAACCCCTACAACGTCGACTACTCGATCTTCGGCACCACGGTGGTCGAGGACGTGATCCGGCCGATCCGGCTGGGGATGGCGGCCGCCGGCATCCGCGTCGAGGACTCCAAGGGCGAGTGCAACTTCGGCCAGCACGAGGTCAACTTCCGCTACTCGGACGCCCTCTCGATGGCGGACAACCACTCGATCTACAAGAACGGCGCCAAGGAGATCGCCTGGCAGCACGGGCACGCGCTGACCTTCATGGCCAAGTACAACGAGCGCGAGGGGAACTCGTGCCACATCCACTGCTCGTTCTGGGACGGGGACGGCAGCCTGTTCCCGGCCGCCGACGGCCACGGCTTCAGCCCCATGTTCGGGCACTTCCTGGCCGGGCAGCTGGCCGCCACGCGCGAGCTGAGCTACCTGTTCGCGCCGAACGTCAACTCGTACAAGCGGTTCGCGTGGGGATCGTTCGCGCCCACCGCCCTGGTCTGGGGCACCGACAACCGGACGTGCGCGTTCCGCGTGGTCGGCCATGGGCAGGGTCTGCGGCTGGAGAACCGGCTGGCGGGCGCCGACGTCAACCCGTACCTGGCCTTCGCGGCGGTGATCGCCGCCGGCCTGCACGGAATCGACAACGAGCTGGCGCTGGAGCCCGAGTTCAAGGGCAACGCCTACGACGCCGGCGACGCGCAGCGGGTGCCGTCGTCGTTGGGCGAGGCGATTGCGCTGCTGGAGGAATCGGCCATCGCCCGCGAGGCATTCGGCGCCGACGTCGTCGACCACTACCTGCACTTCGCCCGCACGGAGCTCCGCACGTTCGAGGCGGCGGTCACCGACTGGGAGAAGTTCCGGGGATTCGAGCGGCTGTAGCGCCCCGGCGGGGCGGAGCCGCTCCTTAAATGTGACAGCCGCCGGAGGCTCGTGCCTCCCGGCGGCTGTCAGCGATCAGCGGGCCTTCCGGCCATCTCGCCGGCCGGTGACCCGGCGGACGATCGCACTGCGGCGCTCGCGGCGCTCTTCGCGCAACTGCTCCTTGGCGACCCGCGTCAGCAGCTCGCGCTCCGTCTCACGACGGGGGGCACGGCGCTGCGTGTTTGCTTGATAGATGGGAAGTATGTTCATCATGTACACAGTATACCTCAGGAGTATTCGGGAATCAACCATACAGATACCGCGATAACCAGAACTCAACCGAACAGATAACCGATGTACATCGGCAGATCCGCCGGGGACTTGAGCGGGAACCGCCGCTGGTAGGGTGGCGCCATGGCCAGCCACCCCCTGCACCCCAACGTCCGGCGGTCCCCGTACTTCCCTCGCACCGAGGCTGCCGGGGCGACGGAATACATGGCGTACAACCACATGTACATGCCGATGGGGTACGGCCGCGACCCGGCCGAGGAGTACGCCGCGCTGACCGAGCGGGTGACCCTGTGGGACGTCGGCGCCCAGCGCCAGTGCCAGCTCCAGGGGCTCGATGCAGCCCGGCTGACCGACCTGCTGGCGAGCCGCGACATGTCGGCATTGGCAGTCGGCGAGTGCCGCTACGGGTTCATCTGCGACCAGGCCGGCACCGTGCTGTGCGATCCGGTGATGCTGCGGCCTTTCGAGGACACGTTCTGGCTGTCCCACGGCAACATCGACCTGCTGCTGTGGGCGAAGGGCGTGGGGGTCGGCGCCGGAATGGACGCCGAGGTGTCGGAGCCGGACATCCCGCCGCTGCAGGTACAGGGCCCGAAGTCGGGTGATGTGATGGCGGCTCTGACCGGCGGCTCGACCGACCGGCTGGGGCACTTCCGGTG
>DATLLN010000080.1:0-4638 GCA_035537835.1 Gaiellales bacterium | reverse complement strand
GTGCTGGAGCGTCAGGTGACCACCGGGCTCGCGCCCGCGGGCGACCGCGTCGTGACCATCGCCTATGAGCCGATCTGGGCGATCGGCACGGGCCGGACGGCGACGCCGGAGATGGCCGAGGAGGCGCACGCCTACATCCGCGGCCTGCTCCCGGATGCCGTCCGCGAGACCACGCGGATCCAGTACGGCGGCAGCATGAAGCCGGAAAACGCGGGGGAGCTGCTCGCCCAGCCGGACATCGACGGCGGCCTGATCGGCGGCGCCAGCCTCGACGCCGAGCCGTTCCTGGCGATCGTCGCCGCGGCGGGATGACCTCGCCGGTCGCGCTGGTCGTGCTCGACGGGTGGGGTCTCGCCGCTCCCGGGCCGGGCAACGCCGTCGACCTCGCCGAGACACCCGTGTTCGACCGGGTCTGGGCCGGCTGGCCGCACTCGACGCTGGAGGCGTCCGGCCGCGCCGTCGGCCTGCCCGACGGTCAGCAGGGGAACTCCGAGGTCGGCCATCTCAACCTCGGCGCCGGCCGGGTCGTGCGCCAGGACCTCGTCCGGATCTCCGACGACGTCGCGTCCGGTGGGTTGTTCGAGAACGACGTGCTCGTCGACGCCTGCCGCCGCGGGCGCGGGTCGGCGCTGCACCTGATGGGTCTGGTCTCGGACGGCGGGGTGCACAGCCACATCGACCACCTGCTGGCGTTGATCGAGCTGGCGCGGCGAGAGGGCGTCGAGCACGTCCACGTGCACGCGTTCACCGATGGCCGGGACGTCTCGCCGACCAGCGGTGCGGGGTTCCTGGAGCGAGTGCCTAACGTGGCAACGGTGTGCGGCCGCTACTACGCGATGGACCGGGACAGGCGGTGGGATCGCACCAGGCGAGCGTATGACGCGATCGTCCACGGTGTCGGTGCGCGCGCCGACGATCCGGCGGCGGCCGTCCGGGCCAGTTACGAGGCGGGCGTCACGGACGAGTTCGTCGAGCCGGTGGTGGTCGGCGATCCGTCCGCCGGCCGCGTCCGTGACGGAGATTCGGTGGTCTTCTTCAACTTCCGGCCCGACCGCGCGCGACAGTTGGTGCGCGCGCTGATCGAGCCCGGGTTCGCCGAGTTCGACCGCGGGGCCGATCCGCCGCGCCCGCACCTGGTGCAGATGACTGAGTACGCCGAGGAGTTCGACGCACCGGTCGCCTACCCGTCGGAGTCGCTGGACGCCGTGCTGGCGGCGACGCTCGCCGCCGCCGGGATCGAGCAACTGCATGTCGCCGAGACCGAGAAGTACCCCCACGTCACGTACTTCTTCGACGGCGGCAGTGAGCACCGCAGCCGGGGCGAGGAGTGGAAGCTGGTGCAGTCACCGCGGGATGTGCCGACCTACGACCTGAAGCCCGCGATGAGCGGGCCGGAGGTCGCCCGTGTCTTCTCCGAAGGCATCGCCTCGGGCTACGGATTCGGCCTGGTCAACTTTGCCAACGCAGACATGGTCGGGCACTCCGGGGTGATCCCGGCCGTGGTCGAAGCCGTCGAGACGGTCGACAGCTGCCTGGGCCTGGTTCTGGAGGCGGTGCAGGCGGCCGGCGGCGTGTGCCTGGTCACCGCCGACCACGGGAACGCCGAGCAGATGCTGCAGCCCAACGGATCGCCGCACACCGCGCACACCACCAATCCGGTGCCGGTGGTGCTGGTGGGTGGCCAGGATCTGGCTCTGCGAGAGGGGGGACGCCTCTCCGATGTGGCGCCGACCCTGCTCCAGCTGCTGGGCGTCGAGCAGCCCGCGGCGATGGCCGGGATGTCGCTCCTAGTGTCGCCACCTGTACGCGGTGTATAGTCATGCGCGGTTCCCGTAGACCCCGACGCACTTGGCACTCGACCAACCCGACCCTGATATTCTCCGGCGCGCCCGGCATCGTGATGAGCGCGCGTTCGCGCTGATCGTCCGCCAGTATCAGACGCCGCTGTACAACTACGTCGCCCGCGTCCTGGGCGCCGACCGGTCGCTCGCCGAGGACCTGTGCCAGGAAGTCTTCCTACGCGTCTACCAGGCGCTGCCAGGGTTCGACAGCCGCTGCCAGTTCACGACCTGGCTGTTCCAGGTGGCCAAGCACCGGGTGGTCGATGAGCTGCGCGCACGGGAGCGCCGCGGCCGCCCGCCGGTCGACATCGAGTCCGTTCCGCACCTGTCGCTGGCGATGGTGCCGGCCGATTCGGTCGAGGAGATGGACGTCGTCTGGCGCGCGATCGGCTCGCTCAACGTCGACCTGAAGATGGCGCTGTTGCTGCGCGACGTGGTCGGCCTCTCGTACGCCGAGATCGCCGACGCGCTGGAGACCACGCTGGCCACGGTCAAGTGGCGGATCTACAAGGCGCGCGAGATCGTCGCCGCCGAGCTCGCGCGCGAGGGCTTCGGCCGCGCCGGCCGGAACCCGCGCCGCACCGCCTGAACCGGCGCTACCGCCCGTCGGCCAGCCGCGTGGCCAGCGATGCGGGCAGCCCTGCGGCGACGATCGCCTGCTGCGTGCGCTCGACGTCGTACTCCACGCGCCGCCAGGTCGCCGTCCACTCGGTCGTGTCGAGCAGCAGGTACGCGGCGCGGCGGTCGCCGTCCCGGGGTTGGCCGACCGAGCCGGGATTGAGCAGGTGCTTTCGCTCGTCGAGCTCGATCGTGCCCTCCTCGGCATAGCCGCCGGTCGCCCGCCGGTCGCTGTCGATGTAGGCGAGCGGCACGTGGCTGTGGCCGATCATCGCCAGCCGGCCGCCCTGCATGGACAGGCACGCTGCCGCGGTGACGTCGTCGATCACGTATTCCCAGATCGGGTCGCGGATGCTGGCGTGGTAGAGCTCGATGCCGTTGCGCGCGCCGAAGGGCGTCAGCGCGCGCAGCTGTTCGAGGGCGCCCTCGCTCATCACCTCGCGTGTCCAGCGGGCCGCGGCACCGGCGTCGTGTGCGAACACCCGCATGCTGATCGATCCGGCGACCACCAGATCGTGGTTCCCGGCCAGGCAGATGGCCGAGCGGTCGAGCACGCGCGCTACGCACAGCTCGGGATCCGGGCCATAGCCCACAAGGTCGCCCAGGCACCAGACCTCGTCGACGCCCGGCTGCTCGGCGTCGATCGCCGCGAATACGCTCTCGAGGGCGGCAAGGTTGCCGTGGACGTCGGAGATGATGGCGGCCCTCACGGGATCGCTACTCTACTTGCGCCGTGCGCCGCGCCGTCCTGCTCGTCCTGGTGGCGGCGGTCGGAGCGGTGCTGCTGTGGCCGCGAGACCTGCCCGCCACGCCTCCGCCGGTGGCGGCGTCCGAGGTGTTCACGGCCGCCCAGATCGATCGTGCGCGGGACTACCGGGAGTGGCTGTACCCGCTGCTGATCGCGCAGTGGCTGGCGCCCGTCGTCACCGTCGGCGCGATCGCCCTGTTCGGCCGCCGGCGGCTCGCCCGCCTGCGGCGCCCGTTCGCCGCGGCGGTCATCACCGCGGGAGCCGGCCTGGCGGCGCAGCTGCCGTTCGCCTACGCCATCCACCGCCGCGCGGCGGACGCGGGGCTGGATCTGCAGAGCGACGGGCGGTGGGCGCTGTTCGCGCTGCTGTCCGTGGCGGTCGGGTCGCTGATCGTCGCGGTCGGCTACGTGCTGCTGGTCGGGGTCGCCCGCCGGCTGGGGCCGCTGGCCGCCGGGGCCGCGGTCGCGCTGGTCGCCGTCGCGGTCACCGCGGCGCTACCCCTGTTCTCGTCCACGCATCCGGTGCGCGACCCGGAGCTACGACGCACGATCGCTGGTCTCGAACAGACGATGGGGGTGCATCCGAACGTCGTCGTCTCGGACAACGCCGGCACGACCAGGGTGGCGAACGCCGAGACAACGGGCCTTGGCCCGACCGGGCGCGTGACGCTCGACCAGACGCTGCTGCGCGTCTCGACGCCGGCCGAGGTGCGCAGCGTGCTCGCGCACGAGTTCGGGCACGTCCAGCACCACGACGTCCTGCGCGGGCTCGGCTGGTTCGCGCTGGCGGCGATCCCGCTGGTTGCCGGGATCCTGTGGCTCGTGGTCATCCGCTGGGGGATGTCCTTGCGCGACCCGTCGACCGTACCGGTGGTGCTGGGCGTCGCCCTGCTCGCGGCGACGCTGCTTGCCCCGATGGGGCTGCTGATCTCACGACGCATCGAGGCGGACGCCGACTGGGCCGCGCTCCGGGCGACGGGCGACGGTCAGTCGATGGCCGATCTCCAGCAGCGGCTCGCGGTGGCCAACCTCAGCGACCCCGATCCGCCGGCCTGGGCGGTGTGGCTCCTGTTCGACCACCCGCCGGTCATGGACCGGATCGCCGTGGCACGCGACTACTCGTCGTCGTAGTCGCGTTCCTCGCCCGTCTCGGGCAGGTTCTTGATGCCCTCGCGGGTGCGCCATTTGGAGTAGTTGTCCTCCATGGCGTCAAGCAGCTCTTTCATGAACTGCGGCGAGATGTTTACTCGAGAGACGACGACGCCCGGCACCTCGTCGTCTTCGACTTCGTGGTCGACGCGGGCGAAGGTGATGGTGAACTCGTAGTCGGAGTGGCTGACGTTTGCGAAGTTCGCATAGACGCCCGCCATGATCTCCGGCGTGAAGTGGATGTTCAGATGACGGTCCTTGGGCTGTTCGTCCATGCCTGCC
>DATLLN010000079.1:0-4065 GCA_035537835.1 Gaiellales bacterium | reverse complement strand
GCCAGCGCGTAGCGGCGTCCCCAGGCGACCAGCAGCACGACCATCGCCAGCATCGCGATCAGGAACGGGCCGCGGTGCTGCAGGATCGAGCCGCCGGACAGCATCGCGTTGTGGTGGAACAGGGTGCCGACGCCCGAGCGGTAGGTCGGCTCGAACGCACCGGCCGGCGGCGCGCCGTGCAGCGCCTCCCACCAGATCCAGAGCAGGATCGCCGCGCCGGCCGCGTAGCTCACCACCAGCGTCCGGAATCCGCTCCAGGCGAGCAGCGCGATGCCCGTCGTGATCGCCAGCAGCGGGAACACGTAGGTCGGGTGGACGAACGCGACGACGCAGGCGGCGCCCACCGACAGCGCCTGCACGCTGCGGTCGGACGGCGACCGCCGCAGCTCGTGGGCGGCCAGCACGCCGATCGGCAGCAGGACGACGAACGTGAACGTCGGCGGCTGCTCCGTCCACTGCAGCGAGAGCGGCCAGGAACCCGGCACCAGCGCGTCCCAGCACGCGAATAGCGCCGCGGCTGCGCCCACGGACGGCCCCGCCACTGCCTTGCCCGCGCCGTACACGGCCAGCGGCACCAGGCACACGAACACGGGCACCAGGCTGACGTACGTGACCGACGGGTCGCCACCGCCCAGCTTCACGGCTCCGGCCTGGGCGGCGTGCAGCAGCGGGAAGGCGTAGCCGGCGTGCGGCGGCCCGTCCAGGTAGGTCGACACGCCGGTCAGCGACAGCCCGTCCAGCTCGATCAGCTTCCGCACGCGGCCGGCGTGGAACAGCGCGTCGCCTGCGCCGATGCCCGCCTGGTAGTACCAGCCGACCGCGCCGGCGGCCAGCGCGGCCAGCGTCAGCCCCGCCGCCTCGGCGCGGTCGACGGTCGCGAAGTCGAACGGCTCGCAGGCCGCCAGGCCGACGGCGGCGAGCAGCAGCACCGCGGCCAGCACCACCGCGAACGGCAGGCCGAGCAGGAAGCCGACGGCCAGCGGCGGTGCCCAGACGATCAGCCCCGCCACCGGGAGCACTGCGACGGCCTCGGCTGGGCCGAGCCGCCGGTCCAGCCCGGCGACCCGCACCAGCGCCCAGCCGGGCACGCCCAGCGAGACAACCGCGCCCAGGCCGACGGCGATCTCCATCGGCACGATCGCTGCGAGCCCACGCGATGCCAGCGCGGCCAGCGCGATGCCCAGCAGGTACGGGCCGATGCGCCTGCGCAGCCGTGCCGCGTCGATCCGCGCCGGCACCGAGACCGGGACCGCGCGGGAGGATGGGGTGCTGTCCAGGGCGATCCCGCAATTGCATCACGGACCGTGGCTGGACTGCGCCGCTCTACGTCCCGGTGGCGGAGAAGTGCTGGTAATCCCGGGCGCCGTCCCAATGGCCGCCCCACCCCCAGCCTACGGCGGCGAACGCGCGCACGACGTTGCCGCCGTCGTGCACCAGGCCCTTGACGTGCAGCGTGCGGTCGGCGAAGCGGCGCCCGCGGGGCGGCGAGACGTGATCCCCGTCGACGTACGGATTCTCCAGCGGGTTCAGGTCGATCGCCCGCCCGTACGCGTGCTGCGACCAGCGCGTCGTCCCGGACACGAACCGGCAGTTGAACGCCGACGTGTTGTCCGCGGCCATCGACCGGTGGTCGTCCGCGCCGTAGGCCGAGACCGGGCGCATCCGCCGGATCGGATAGTGCAAAGCGAACAGGCGCCGCATCACCCGCGAGACGGCGGGCACGGCGTCCCGGTTGACGATCAGCCGCCCGCGGTAGGGGCGCCCGTCGAAGCCCCATGCGCTGGCGGTGACCAGCCGCAGGCCGGCCGGCGGGACCGGACAGCCGGGGTGCCACGACCGGCCCAGCGACGCGGCCGTCACGTGCTGGACACCGACCGCGAACCGCGGCGCGGACGGCGCCGAT
The DNA here is from genome assembly GCA_035537835.1 of Gaiellales bacterium. Lineage (GTDB taxonomy): Bacteria > Actinomycetota > Thermoleophilia > Gaiellales > JAICJC01 > DATLLN01. The sequence goes on along the minus strand of DATLLN010000079.1, from coordinate 2,162 downwards.
CCGCCGCCGCCGCCCGGCACGCCGACCGACGGGCCGCACGAGGCGGCGAGCAGCGCGACGATCACGGTGAGGCGGGGAACTGTCATCTCAGGTGCAATACGCTTCGCCTCATGGTATGCAGCTCCTGTGGCGCCGAGAATCGCGCAGGCCGGCGGTTCTGCGGCAGCTGCGGCACAGCGCTCCAGGCGCGGTGCCCGGCGTGCGGTACCGCCAACGACCCGGAGGACCGGTTCTGCGGCGCCTGCGGGTCGCCGATGGACGGCCCGCCTGCACCGCGGATCGAGCCGGCGGCGGAGCGGCGGATGGTGTCCGTGCTGTTCACCGACCTGGTCGGATTCACCACGCACGCCGCGGATCGTGACCCGGAGGACGTCCGCGAACTGCTGTCGCAGTACTTCGAGACCGCACGCGCAATCGTCGACCGGCACGGCGGCACCATCGAGAAGTTCATCGGCGACGCCGTGGTCGCGGTCTGGGGCTCACCGGCGGCGCACGAGGACGACGCCGAGCGCTCAGTGCGCGCGGCCCTCGAGCTGGTCGCCGCGGTGCGCGACCTGGGCGGCGAGGCGGGGCTCGAGCTCGCAGCCCGGGCCGGCATCGCCACCGGCGAGACCGCGGTCACGATCGGCGCCGTCGGCCAGGGGATGGTCGCCGGCGACATCGTCAACACGGCCGCTCGCATCCAGGGCGCCGCCCAGCCGGGCACCGTGTTTCTGGACGAGGCAACGCGCCGCGCATCGGAGGCGGCGATCGCGTCCGACGCGATGGGCGCGTTCGAGCTCAAGGGCAAGGCCGAGGCCCTGCGTCTGTGGGCGGCCTCGCGCGTCGTCGCCAACCGAGGCGGCGAGGGCCGTGCCGCCGGCCTCGACCCGCCGTTCACCGGCCGCGACGACGACCTGCGCCTGTGCAAGCAGCTGTTCCACGCCACCGCCGAGCACGGCCGGTCGCACCTGCTGACCGTCACCGGCCCCGCGGGCATCGGCAAGTCGCGGCTGGCCTGGGAGTTCGAGACGTACGTCGACGGGCTCGCCGCGGACGTGCTCTGGCACCGTGGGCGCTGCCTCAGCTACGGCGACGGCGTTGCCTTCTGGGCGCTCGCCGAGATGGTGCGGATGCGCGCCCGCATCACCGAGGACGACGCCCCGCCCGAGGCGCTGCGCCGGCTGGACGCCATGCTCGCCGAGCACGTGCCGGACACCGAGGATCGCGCCTGGATCACGCCCGCCGTCCACCAGCTGCTGGGGCTGGAGGCGACCGCGGACGGCGACCGCGCCCGGTTGTTCGCCGCCTGGCGGCTGCTGTTCGAGCGCCTGGCGGCGACGTCGCCGGCCGTGCTGGTGTTCGAGGACCTGCAGTGGGCCGACCAGGCGCTGCTCGACTTCCTCGAGTACCTGATGGAGTGGTCGCGCGACCACCGGCTGTTCGTGATCGCGCTGGCCCGGCCCGAGCTCGCCGACTCACGACCCGCCTGGGGATCCGGCCTGCGCACGCACACGTCGATGGCGCTGAAACCGCTGGGCGAGGAGGACATGCGAACGGTCATCGAGGGGATGGCGCCGGGGATCCCCGCCGACGCGGTCAGCCGCATCGTCCTGCAGTCGGAGGGGATCCCGCTGTACGCGGTCGAGACGGTGCGCATGCTGCTCGACCGAGGCCTGCTCGAACACCACGACGGCGTCGTCCGCCCCACCGGCGACATTGGCGAGCTGGAGATCCCGGAGACGCTGCATGCCCTGGTGGCGGCGCGGCTCGACGCGCTGACCGCGGGGGAGCGCCGGACGCTGCAGCAGGCGGCCGTGCTGGGCAAGTCGTTCACCGCCCAGGGTCTGGCGGCGATCAGCGGCCTGCACCCCGACGAGGTCGACCGGACGCTCGCCTCGCTGGCCCGCAAGGAGCTCGTCCACCGCGACAGCGATCCGTTCTCGCCCGACGTCGGGCAGTTCGGCTTCGTGCAGGCGATCGCACGAACGATCGCCTACGAAACGCTCTCTCGCCGCGACCGCAAGGCGATGCACCTGGCCGCCGCCGAGTTCATCGCCGAGCTGGGAGACGGCGCCGAGCTGGCCGAGGTGGTGGCGGCGCACCGGCTGGACGCGTACCGGCTTCTGCCCGGCGATCCGGACGCGGCGGAGATCCGCGACGGTGCCGCCGCGGCCCTGGAA
>DATLLN010000078.1:0-2329 GCA_035537835.1 Gaiellales bacterium | reverse complement strand
TGCGGCGCTACTGGCAGCCGGTGCTCGCCAGCCGCAACGTCACCGCGCGGCCGCGCGAGGTGCGCATTCTCGGCGAGGACCTGATCGTGTTCCGCGACGGCGAAGGGCGACCGGGTCTGCTCTACCCGCGCTGCATGCACCGCGGCACGAGCCTGATCTGGGGCCATGTCGAGGCCGACGGAATCCGCTGCTGCTATCACGGGTGGAAGTTCAGCGTCGAAGGCCACTGCCTCGAGCAGCCGTGCGAGCCCAACCCGCACCAGTGCCGGCCCGAGCACCGCCAGCCGTGGTACCCGGTGCGCGAGCGCTACGGCCTGGTGTGGGCCTTCATGGGTCCGCCCGAACGGATGCCCGCACTGCCCCGGTTCGACTGCATGGAGCCCCTCGAAGACGGCGAGGACTACCTCGCGTTCGACAACAGCCTCGGCGCGCACGGCGACCTCGAGGGGCCGGAAGTAGTGCCGTATTCGTGGCTGCACATGAACGACAACGTGATGGATCCGTTTCACGTCCAGGTGCTGCACACGACCTTCAGCGGCACGCAGTTCGTGCGCGAGTTCGAAGTCATGCCGACGGTGCAGTTCGACGAGTTCGACGCCGGGGTGACTTACACCGCGCACCGCGAGCTCGCCGACGGGCGGAGCATGGACCGCGTCTCGACCTGGTTCATGCCCAACGTGATGTGCGTCCCCGACGTGGCGATGCGCCCGGGCCGGCCCAACGGGGTCGGCTTCTCGGTTCCGGTCGACGACAGCCACAGCCGCATCCTGATGGCGATGCGGGTGCCGAAGACGCCCGACGGCAAGCGGCCGATGCGCGGGCTCGAGGCGGAGAGCTTCAAGCCGTGGCACAAGCGCACGCTCGAGGAGCGGCAGGACCAGCCCGGCGACTACGAGGCGCAGGCCGGCCAGGGGCCGATCTCGCTGCACTCGGAGGAGCACCTCGTGACCAGCGACAAGGGCATCGGCATGCAGCGGCGGATGCTGCGGCGAGCGCTGGACATGGTCGCGGCGGGCGGCGATCCGCCGGGGCTGTCGTTCGCGGAGAGCGTGGTGGTGAAGGTGCCGAGCGGGAATTTCTACCTCTAGGCGGCCCGGTTTTGCGGCGAGCCGTCGCGCGATCCTCGCCTCCTCCGCCATTCCCCCTATCCGGAGCGTATCCGGCTTCAATCGGGGTTTCCTCGGATAGAACGCGCCGCGTTCCTGCGCATTGTCGGGCACTTCAACGATGGGAGGCGGGGATGTCGCGGTTCCTTTCAATGGCCGTGCTCGGCGGCCTCGCGCTGGCTTCGACCGCCTGCGTGGCGGCGGACAGCGCATCGGCAACCGGCGCGGAGCGCGTGGTCACCGCGACCGCAGGCTATCCCAAATCCCCGTTCGCCCCGATCGTCAAACAGGTCTCGCCGGCTGTCGTGTCGATCGACACGGTGTCGCCCGGCGGCGATCCGGTGCCGTGGATCCGCGAGACGCCCGAAGGGACCGTGGCCGGGCTGGCCTCTCAGGAGCGGCGCGGGGCCGGATCGGGCTTCTTCATCAGAGCCGACGGCTACATTGTGACCAACGACCACGTGATCACCGGCGCCCAGGAGATCACCGTCAGCCTCAGCGACGGCCGCCAGTTCCCGGCGCGTCTCGTGGGTACCGACCCGCCGACCGACATCGCCGTGCTCAAGATCGCCGCGAACGACTTGCCCTACGTCAGCTTCGCGCCGGAGCTGCCCGAGGTCGGGGAGTGGGTGATCGCCCTCGGCAATCCGTTCGGCTTCGGAGGCACGGCGACCGCCGGCATCGTCTCCGCGCACGGCCGCGAGATCGGCGAGGCGCACGTCGGCTTCCTGCAGATCGACGCACCGATCAACTCGGGCAATTCGGGCGGGCCGACGTTCGACCTCGAAGGGCGTGTCGTCGGGGTCAACACCGCGATCATCACCCCCAGCGGCGGGTCGGTCGGCATCGGCCTCGCCGTCCCCGCGGACCTCGCGAGCGAAATCACCGACGAGCTGATCAAGACCGGCCGCGTCGAGCGCGGCTACCTTGGCTTGGGCATCCAGGACCTGACGCCCGCGATGGCGTCGCGGCTCAACTTGCGCGGCCAGCGTGGCGCTCTGATCACCACCGTCTCCCCGACCGGACCGGCGGCGAAGGCGTTGCGGCGGGGCGACGTGGTGGTGGCGGTCGACGGCGAGACGGTCGAGAGCGCCGGAACGCTGACCCGGGCGATCGCTGGTGCGCAGCCGGGCGCGCCGCTCCGCTTGCGCGTGATCCGCGCCGGGGAGGCTTCCGAGGTGACGATCATCGCCGCTCGCCGGCCGGACGGGGTGTAGCGCGGC
>DATLLN010000077.1:0-5188 GCA_035537835.1 Gaiellales bacterium | reverse complement strand
GGCGACGGCCAGCGCCAGCACCGCCGACACGGCGGCCCACATGGTCGAGCGGTTCTACCGCGGCGAGACGTCCTCGGCCGCGGGCAGCGGGCTCGGCCTCGCCATCGCCCGCGAGCTGGCGGAGCGCATGGGCGGCTCGCTGGAGCTGCGGACCCGGAACGGCGAGACGGCCTTCGCGCTCAGCCTGCCGGCCGAGCCGCTGCCCGAACCTGTGCTCGCCTGACCGGCTCGGTTGCTATCGTCTCGCGCGCCAATGCACCGTGTAAACGTCGGTCACAAGTCGCTCGCCGAGTACGCGTCAATCGTCGGCAGGTCGCTCGCAGAGGAGATCCGGACGCTCGCCGAGCCCATGCAGGGCCGGCGGATGCTGCACCTCTCGGCGACCGCCTTCGGCGGCGGCGTCGCCGAGATCCAGTACACGCTGATCCCGCTGCTGAACGACGCCGGGATCGAGACCGAGTGGCGGGTGATCGAGGGCCGGGACGAGTTCTTCGACGTCACCAAGACGATCCACAACGCACTGCAGGGTGACCCGCGCGGGCTCGACGAGGCCGCGCGCGAGACGTACTGGCGCTACCAGCAGCTGAACGCCGACGCGCTCGAGGACGCCGACGAGTGGGACATGATCGTCGTCCACGATCCGCAGCCGGCCGGCATCCCGCAGCTCCTCGAGACCTCGCGGCCGAAGTGGATCTGGCGCTGCCACATCGACCTGTCGGCGCCGAACCCCGACGTGCTGGGATTCCTGTTGCCGTCGCTGGGCAGCTACGACGCGGCCGTGTTCCACATGCACGAGTACGTGCCGCCGGCCGACGGCCTGCGCAGCGCGATCATCTGGCCGCCCGCCATCGACCCGCTGGCGCCCAAGAACATGGCGCTCGCGCCCGAGGACGCCGCCTACATCGTCGAGCAGTTCGGCATCGACGTGGAGCGGCCGATGCTGGTGCAGGTCTCGCGGTTCGACCCCTGGAAGGACCCGTCGGGCGTGATCGACGCCTACCGGATCGTCAAGGAGCACCATCCCGGCGTGCAGCTGGCGCTGGTCGGCTCGATGGCCCACGACGACCCGGAGGGCTGGGAGTTCTACAACCAGACCGTCGAGTACGCGGGCGACGACCCCGACATCCGCATCCTCTCCAACCTGAACAACGTCGGCGCGGTCGAGGTGAACGCGTTCCAGGTGCATGCACGGGTCTGCCTGCAGAAGTCCATCAAGGAGGGGTTCGGGCTGACCGTCGCGGAGGCGCTGTGGAAGGCGCGGCCGATGATCGGCGGCCGGGTGGGCGGCATCGTGCGCCAGATCGAGGACGGCGTCACTGGCTACACCGTGTCCAGCGCGGAGGAGTGCGCCGCCCGGGTGCTGGACGTGTTGGCCGACCCGGAGGCCGCACGGGCGATGGCGCGGCGCGGCAAGGAGCACGTCCGCACGCACTTCCTGACGCCGCGGCTGGTGCGTGACTGGCTGGCGCTGATGCACCGGCTGGACGGCGAGGATGTCGTGCTGGACGTCCACGGCGAGTCCTGACGGCGCTGCGACCGCGGTCATTGCCGGACCCGCCGCCGGGCGGTACGGTTGTTGCATGCTGCGACGGCTGCTCCTGACCGCACTGGCGGTGGTGCCGCTTGCCCTGGCAACATCGCCGGCGGAGGCGGGCGCGGCTAAGTGCCCGACCGGCGTGGTCTGCGGCGCGCTCAGGGTGCCGCTCGACCGCACCGGCGCGACGCCCGGATCGATCACCGTGCGCTTCCGGCTGTACAAGCACACGGACGCGTCCAAGCCGCCGCTGGAGACGATCGTCGCCGCCGAGGGCGGGCCGGGCTACTCGACGCTGGGCAGCGCCGACAGCTACCTCGAGCTGTTCGCGCCGCTGCGCGCGCGGCACGACGTGCTGGTGGTCGATCAGCGGGGCACGGGCTCCTCGCACGTGATCAAGTGCGCCCCGGCGCAGAGCTACGTGGGCGACGCGGTCGAGAACGCGCGGCTGTGCGGCGAGCAGCTCGGCGATCAGGCCGATCTGTTCACCAGCGCCGCGGCGGCCGACGACCTGGCGGCCGTGCTCGACAGCCTGGGCGTCGCGAAGATCGACCTCTACGGCGACAGTTACGGCTCGTTCTTCGCGCAGACGTTCACCGTGCGCCACCCCGACCGAGTGCGCGCCCTGGTGCTGGACGGCACCTACCCGGCGTCGCACCTCGACCCGTGGTACCCGACGTCCGCCGGCTCGTTGCTCCGCAACTTCCGCGCCGTGTGCCAGCGCAGCGCCGCCACCTGCCCGGTCGCGCCGTCGCAGATGACCGCGCTGCTGGCTCAGCTGCTGGACAAGGTGCGCGCGCACCCGATCACCGGGACGGCGCCCGATGCCAACGGCCGTGAGTCGAAGGTCACGATCGAGGCCGACACGCTGTTCACCACTGTTTTCGAGGCCGACACCGTCCCCGCGATCTACCGCGAGTTCCCGGCTGCGGCGGTGGCCGCCCTGAACGGCTTCGACCGCCCGCTGCTGCGGCTGGTCGGCGAGGAGAACACAGCGGGCGGCGCCGGCGCGTACGTCGGCTTCTCGGAGGGCGCCTACCTCGCCTACGCGTGCAACGACTACCCGCAGCTGTGGCACGTGCACGCCTCGTTCGCCCAGCGCCAGCGGCAGTTCGACGCCGCGGCCGCCGCGCTCACCCCGGGTGCGTTCGCGCCGTGGACGAACGCGGAGTGGGCGCACTCCTCGTTCAACGCGTTCGACTACTGCATCAAGTGGCCGGCGCCGACGGTGGCGCAGCCGCCGATCCCGCCGGGCGCGACCTACCCGAACACCCCGACGATGATCGTCAACGGCGACCTCGACCTGCGCACGGACGTGCCGCAGGCGGAGCAGGTGCACAGCCAGTTCCCGAACTCGACGATGGTCGTCATCCCCAACATCGGGCACGTGACGGCGATCTCCGACGCGGACGCCTGCTCGGCGGCGATCGTCCGCCGGTTCGTCGCCACGCTGGCGACCGGCTCGACGGCGTGCACCGCGCAGATCCCCGAGCACCGGCTGGTCGGAAAGTACGCGGAGACGACGGCGGACGCCGTGCCCGCCGAGGTGGCGTCCCCGCACGACCGCTCGACCGTCGCCGACCGCCGGGCTGCGACCGTGGCCGTCGAGACCGTGGCCGACGTGATCGACCGCTGGTACGCGATCCCCGGCTACACCGGGGTCGGGCTGTTCGGCGGCAAGTTCACGATGACCACCAACTACACGCTGCCGTTCGTCACCCGGGTGTTCAAGCTCGACCTGGTGCACGAGCGGTGGACGTCCGACCTGTCGGTCACGGGCTCCGGCAAGGTGCCGCGCGGGGCCGGCGATGCCCGGGTCGTGGTCAGCTTCACGGGCGCCGCGAAGGGCTCGGTCAAGATCACCTGGGGATCGCGGCAGCCGCGGGCGATGGCGCACGTCACCGGCACGATCGACGGCCGCCACGTGGATTTGACGGCGCCGGCACCGTCGTTCTGGTGAGGTTCAACTACGCTTCGACCCGAGATGGGTCAGCACCCACTGGTGATCGTGTCCAACCGGGGACCGATCCGCTTCCTCCAGGGGGCGGACGGCGGCCGTATCGCCAAGCGCGGTGGCGGCGGGCTGGTGACGGCGCTCTCCGGCGTGGCCCAGCACCAGAAGGTGACCTGGGTCGCCGCGGCGCTGACTGACGAGGACGAGGCGGTCGCCGAGGAGGGCGCGTACGTCGACGGCAACCTCCGCCTGCGCCTGGTGGCGCTGGATCGCGAGGAGTACGACCGCTACTACAACGTCTTCGCGAACCCCACGCTGTGGTTCATCCACCACTACCTGTGGGGGCTGGCGATGGAGCCGGACGTCGACCGCAACATCCGGCTCGCCTGGGAGACCGGGTACCTGCCGGTGAACGAGCGGTTCGCCGAGGCGGTCGCCGACGAGGTGGCGGCGCTGCCGGACGACAGCGACCCGATGGTGATGGTGCACGACTACCAGCTGTTCATGGTGCCTCAGGCGCTGCGCCGGCGAGCGCCGCGCGCGCTGATCCAGCACTTCACCCACATCCCGTGGCCGATGCCGGACTACTGGCGGGTGCTGCCGAACGAGATCCGCACGCCCATCCACGAGTCGCTGCTGGGCTGCGACGTGATCGGGCTGCACACGGAGCGCTACGTCCGCGCCTTCCTACACTGCGTCGAGGAGTTCACCGACGGCGAGGTCGACTTCGAGCGCCGGACAGTGCGTTGGCGGGGGCGGGAGATCCGCGTCCGCCACTACCCGATCTCGGTCGACCCGGCCGAGTTCCACCGGCTGGCGGCGACGCCCGAGGTGATCGCCGAGGAGCCCGGCGTGCTGGCCGCGCGCCCGGAGAAGATGCTGCTGCGCGTCGACCGCACCGATCCGTCCAAGAACATCGTCCGCGGCTTCCGCGCCTACGACCTGTTCTTCTCGCAGCATCCGGAGTGGCGCGGCCGGGTGACGATGCTGGCCCTGCTCGACCCGTCGCGTCCGGACATCCCGGAGTACGCCGAGTACGTCGGGGCGATCCAGCGGGCCGCGCGCGAGGTCAACGACCGCTGGTACCAGACCGGGATGTGGACGCCGGTCGACCTGCGGATGTCCGACAACTTCCCGCAGGCGGTGGCCGCGTACAAGCACTACGACGTGCTGCTCGTCAACGCGATCTTCGACGGCATGAACCTGATCGCCAAGGAGGCGCCGCTGCTGAACCAGCGCGACGGCGTGCTGATCCTGTCCGAGAACGCCGGCGCGTTCGAGGAGCTGGCCGAGTGGGCGATCTGCGTCAACCCGTTCGACATCCAGCAGCAGGCGGACGCGATCTACCAGGCGCTGACCATGCACTCGCAGGAACGCAAGACGCGGATCGAGGGGATCCGCGAGCACGTCCAGGCGCACGACATCGCGCTCTGGATCGACACGCAGCTCGACGACCTGGCTGCGCTGCGACCCGTCGAGGCGTGATCCGCGGGCTCGACCACGTGCTGGTGTCCGCACCGCCGGGGTGCGAGCCGGCCGGTCGGGCGTTCTACGGAGAGCTGCTCGGCCTGCCCGAGATCCCGCGGCCGCCGGCGATGGGGGACGGCGGGCTGTGGTTCGTCTGCGGCGCCGCCGAGCTGCACGTCGGCACCGACGACGCCCACGCCGGCGCGGCCAAGGCGCATCCGGCGTTCTCGGTC
>DATLLN010000076.1:0-2228 GCA_035537835.1 Gaiellales bacterium | reverse complement strand
ACCCCCGACCCGCCCCACGAGGACGGGACACAGGGTGCATCGAAGCCGCGGCGCCGGGTGGTCTCGATGCTGACTGCGGTCGACCCCCTCCTGGTCGCGATCTTCGCGGCCGGCTTCGCCTTCGCCGCTTACTTCACCTCGCAGGTGACGCAGTGGGTGGTGATGAGCGACGAGCTCCAGTATTCGAAGCTCGCCCTGCACATCGGCCAGACGCTCTCTCCGATCCCGGTCATCAGGGGGGAGTACACCGGCTCGCTGAGCCAGCTCTACCCGATCCTGACCGCGCCCTTCTACGCGCTCTGGAGCATGCCCACGGCGTTCGAGCTCGTGCACTGGGCGAACGCCGCGATCATGGCCAGCACGTGCATCCCGGCGTACCTCCTGGCACGTGACGTGACGGGCAACCGCTGGGCGGCGCGGCTGGTGGCGCTCCTGACGATCACGGTGCCGTGGATGGCGATGGGCACGATGGTGCTCACCGAGGTGGCGGCCTATCCCGCGTTCGTCTGGTCCGCCTGGGCGATGTACCGGGCAATCGCGGCGCCGAGCCTCGGGCGCGACGTGGTCGCCCTTGCGGGCCTCGCGCTGGCGTTCCTGGCGCGGACACAGTTCTTGCTGCTCGCCATCGTGTTCCCGCTCGCGATCCTGGCCCACGAGGCCGGCTTCGCCGCCGCGGAGAGCGAGCCGGGCCGCCGCCGGGCCGCGCTGTGGGGTGGTGTCCGCGCAGCCGTCGCAAGACACCGTGAGCTCGCGACCGCATACGCCGTCGGCGCGCTGATCGCGATCCCGCTCGCGCTCGCGGGTGTGCTCGGCCGGGTGCTGGGCCGGTACGAGACGACGATCCACGAGGGCGGCCTGATTCCGGCCGGTCTGGCCGACTCGATGGCACGCCACCTGGACTTCGTCGCAGTGGCCATCGGTGTGCTGCCGTTCGTGCTCGCCGCGGCCTGGGCGTTCGGGTCGCTGGTGCGGCCCACCGGCCGGCGCGGGCATGCGTTCGCCGTCCTGTCGCTGCTGGCGGTCGTCGCGGTCACGTTCCAGGCCAGCTCCTTCAACCTGCGCTTTGCGCTCGGCGGGCCGATCCAGGACCGCTATCTGTTCTACATCGTGCCGCTGCTGTTCGTGGGCATGGCGGCGTGCCTGCTCGACCCGCGCCGGCGTTGGAAGGCCGTGCTGATCTCCGGGGCCGCCTTCACCTGGATGGTCAGCCTGGCGAACTTCAACCCGATCGGCCTCCCGTTCTTCGCCTCCCCGGACACGGTGTTCCACCACGTGCTGGAGGGCCGGTCGTACGAGCTCGGGAAGCTGTTCGGGTTCAAGAACCTCGACCCGGGAACGGTGATCACGATCGCGAGCGGGCTGCTGGCGATCGGCGCCGTCTACCTCGTGCGCCGGTTCCGCCCCACGACGTCGCTCGCGGTCGTCGGCGTGGTGGTGTTCGGCTTCTGCCTCGTCGAGACGTGGTACGTGATGCACAAGATCACGGAGGCGATCGTGCACAGCGCCGCAGCCACCGCGCTCGCGAAGTCCGACGAAGGGCGCAACTGGGTCGACAACAACCTGCCCGACGGCGAGACGGCGGGCGTGGTTCCGTCGCCGGTGAACTCCAACCGCTGGGGGCGGGTCGAGTGGTTCGGCCCCGGTGCGACGGAGGCGGTGTGGCTCGACACCGAGTTCTGGAACAAGTCCATCGACCAGGCCTACTTCTACAGGCGGTTCGGCGGCTACGCGCCCTTCTACACCAGCAACATCGCCCTGGACCGGGCGACCGGCCGGCTCGACGTCAAAGATGCGGAGCGCTACTGGGTCGTGGCGGCCAGCGACGTGCGCTTCCGCGCCGACGCGAGGATCGTGAAGGAGTCGGCGTCGGGGCTCGACCTGATCGAGCCGCGCCGACCCTACCGTGCCGCCTGGGCGACCACGGGGTTGGCCGAGGACGGCTGGTCCTACGCCGGCCGGCCCGTGAAGATGCGGCTCTACCCGGCGGCCGGCGGCAAGGCGGTCGAGCGGCGCGTCGCGATCAAGATCCAGTCAAGCGACGAGATCCCGCGCCGGCGCGCTTACACGCTGCGCGCCGGGGGAACCGTGCGGCGGGACGTGATCCGGCGCGGGGACAGCCGTGTCGAGCGGTTCACGACCTGCGTCTCCCCGAATCGCCCCAGCGACGTGTCGCTCGACATCGACGGCCGCACGAAGCTGCCCGGCCGCCGCGCGGTGGGCCTGCGGGT
>DATLLN010000075.1:0-8104 GCA_035537835.1 Gaiellales bacterium | reverse complement strand
CGAGGACGGCACGGTGCTGGAGGGCGCCGCCTACGGCGCGGCCGGCACGGCGGTCGGCGAGCTGGTGTTCATCACCTCGATGACCGGCTACCAGGAGATCGTCACCGACCCGTCGTTCGCCGGACAGGTGATCACCTTCACGCAGCCGATGATCGGCAACTACGGGGTCGAGGAGGACGCGTCCGAATCGACCCGGCCGCACGCCCGGGCGATCGTCGTCCGCGAAGGCCGCAACGCCTCCCCCAACGGCCGCGAGGGGTTCTCCGACTGGCTCGCCCGCTACGGCGTGGTCGGCATCCAGGGGCTGGATACGCGGATGCTGACCCGGCGCCTGCGCGACGGCGGCACGGTACGGGCGGCCGTTTCCAACGACGGCACGCCGGCCGCCGAGCTGCTGGCGACCGTGCGGGCGGAGCCCGAGATGGCCGGCCAGGCGCTGGCCGGCAGCGTCTCCTGCACCGAGCCGGAGCGGCTGGAGGCGATCGGCGAGGAGCGGGCGCACGTCGCCGTGCTGGACTACGGCGTCAAGAGCTCGATCGTCCGGATCATCCGCGAGTCGGGGGCGCGGGTCACGGTGTTCCCCTGGGACGCAACCGCCGACGACGTGATGGCGGTCGAGCCGGACGGCGTGCTGCTGGGCAACGGGCCGGGCGATCCGGCGGCGCTGCCCGACTGCACGGCGGAGGCCCGCGAGCTGGTCTCGCGGGTGCCGGTGTTCGGCATCTGCCTGGGGCACCAGCTGCTCGGCCGCGCGCTGGGGCTGGAGACGTTCAAGCTGCGCTTCGGCCACCGCGGCGCGAACCATCCGGTGCTCGAGGTCGACACCGGCCGCGTGCTGGTGACCGCCCAGAACCACGGGTTCGCCGTCCGGGTGCCGGAGGACGGCGGCGACCTGGACACGGACTTCGGCCCCGCCCGGGTGACGTACTTCTCGCTCTACGACGGCACCGTCGAGGGACTCGAGCTGCGCGATCTGCCGGTCGGGTCGATGCAGTTCCACCCGGAGGCGAGCCCCGGGCCGCACGACGCGCGCGAGGCGCTGGAGCGGTTCGTCGCCGGCATCGCCGAGGGGAGGCCGGTTGCCCAGGCGTGATGACATCGAGACGGTGGCGGTGATCGGCTCCGGCCCGATCGTCATCGGCCAGGCCTGCGAGTTCGACTACTCGGGCACCCAGGCGCTGCGCGTGCTGCGCGAGGAGGGGTACCGGACGGTGCTCGTCAACTCCAACCCGGCAACGATCATGACCGACCCCGGCTGGGCCGACCGCACCTACCTGGAGCCGCTGGACGTCCAGGGCGTGCGCTCCGTGCTCGAGCTGGAGCGCCCGGACGCGCTGCTGCCGACGCTGGGCGGCCAGACCGCGCTCAACCTGGCGTCGCGGCTGTCCGAGGACGGCACGCTCGAGGAGCTGGGGATCGAGCTGATCGGCGCGTCCTACGAGGCCATCCGGTGCGCCGAGGACCGGCAGCTGTTCGGCGAGACCATGGAGCGGATCGGCCTGCGCGTCCCCCACAGCGCGATCGCCCACTCGCTGCAGGAGGCGCGGGCGGCGCTGGCCGCGGGAACGCTGGCCCTGCCGGCCGTGATCCGGCCGGCCTTCACGCTGGGCGGCCAGGGCGGCGGGTTCGCCGCCGACCACCAAGCGTTCGAGGAGATCGTAGCCCGCGGCCTGCGGGCCAGCCCGATCGGCCAGGTGCTGATCGAGGAGTCGGTGGCGGGCTGGGGCGAGTTCGAGCTCGAGGTGATCCGTGACCGCAACGACAACGTCGTCATCATCTGCTCGATCGAGAACGTCGATCCGATGGGCGTGCACACGGGCGACTCGGTGACGGTTGCCCCGGCGCAGACCCTCTCCGACCGGGAGTACCAGGTGCTGCGCGACGCCAGCGCCGCCGTGATCCGCGCGGTCGGGGTCGAGACCGGCGGCTCGAACGTGCAGTTCGCCCTGAACCGCGAGACCGGCGAGCTGGTCGTGATCGAGATGAACCCGCGCGTGTCGCGGTCGTCGGCGCTCGCCTCGAAGGCTACCGGCTACCCGATCGCCAAGGTGGCGACCAAGCTGGCCGTCGGCTACACGCTGGACGAGATCCCCAACGACATCACCGGCACCACGCCGGCGTCGTTCGAGCCGACCCTGGACTACGTGGTGATCAAGCTGCCGCGGTTCGCGTTCGAGAAGTTCCCCGGCGCCGACGACTCGCTGACCACCCACATGAAGTCGGTGGGCGAGGTGATGGGCATCGGGCGCAGCTTCAACGAGGCGTGGGGCAAGGCGATGCGCTCGCGCGAGCTGGACGGCACGCCGCGCACAACGGGCAGCGTCGCCGATGCGGTGTGGGATCGCTTCGACACCATCCAGGGGCGGCTGCTGGAGGGCGAGTCGGCGGAGGTGCTGGCCCGCGAGTCGGGCGTGCACCGCTGGTTCCTCGACGAGTGGGCCGCGGTGGCGGAGGCCGAGCGGTCGGTGCGCGGCGTCGACCCGGCGTCGCTGGATGCCGGCGAGTGGCGGCGGCTCAAGCGGCTGGGCATCGGCGACGGCCGGATCGAGACGCTGACCGGCCGCGACCAGCGCGAGGTGCGGCGGATCCGCAAGGCGGCCGGCGTCCGCCCGGTGTTCAAGGCCGTCGACAGCTGCGCCGCCGAGGTGGTGGCGCGCGCGCCCTACTACTACTCGGCCTACGAGGACGAGGACGAGCTCGACCGCGGCGACCGGGAGAGCGTGATCATCCTCGGCGCCGGCCCCAACCGGATCGGCCAGGGCATCGAGTTCGACTACTGCTGCGTGCAGGCCGCCCAGACGCTGCGCCGCCTGGGCTACGACGCGGTGATGGTCAACTGCAACCCGGAGACGGTGTCGACCGACGCCGACTCGTCCGACCGCCTGTACTTCGAGCCGCTGACGGTCGAGGACGTGCTCGAGGTGATCGAACGCGAGCGGCCGCTGGGGGTGGTCGCCCAGTTCGGCGGCCAGACCCCGCTGCGGCTGGCCCGGCGGCTGGAGGAGGAGGGCGTGCCGCTGCTGGGCACGCCGTTCGAGGCGATCGACATCGCCGAGGATCGCGAGCGGTTCGGCGGCGTGCTCCGCCAGCTGGGCCTGGAGGCCCCCGCCTGGGGCATCGCCGGCGACGTCGACGACGCCGTGAGGATCGCCGGCGAGATCGGCTACCCGGTGCTGGTGCGGCCGAGCTACGTGCTCGGCGGCCGGGCGATGCGCATCTGCTACGACGAGGCCTCGCTGCGGTCGCGGCCGGTCGAGCCGAGCTCGCTGGTCGACCGCTTCGTCGAGGACGCGATCGAGGTCGACGTGGACGCCGTCTGCGACGGCACGCGGACCTGGATCGGTGCGGTCATGCAGCACGTCGAGGAGGCCGGGGTGCACTCCGGCGACTCGGCCTGCGTGATCCCGACCCTGTCGCTGGGCGAGGAGCTGGAGCGCCAGATCCGGGCGCAGACGGCGGCGATCGCCGAGGCGCTGGGCGTCCGCGGGCTGATCAATGTCCAGTTCGCCGTGCAGGGCTCCCAGATCTACGTAATCGAGGCCAACCCCCGGGCGTCCAGGACGGTGCCGTTCGTGGCCAAGGCAACCGGCGTCGCGATGGTCGAGGCGGCCTGCCGTGCCGCGCTCGGTCTGCCGGTCGATCTCGAGGAGGTCTCGCCGGATCACGTCAGCGTGAAGGCGGCCGTGCTGCCGTTCAGCCGGTTCTCCGGCGCCGACCCGACCCTGGGTCCGGAGATGCGCTCGACCGGCGAGGTGATGGGCATCGGGCCGGACTTCCCGACGGCCTTCGCCAAGGGCGAGCGGGCCGCCGGACGGCCGTTGCCTAGCGAGGGACGGGTGTTCCTGTCCGTTCGCGACGCTGACAAGCCCGCTGCAACCATGCTGGCGGCGCTGCTCCAGTCGCTCGGGTTCGACCTCGTCGCCACGGCGGGCACCGCCCGCGCGCTGCGCCGGATCGGCATCCCGGTGGAGGGCGTGCTGAAGGTCACGGAGGGGTCGCCCAACGTGGTCGACATGATCCGCAGCGGTGGCATCAACCTGGTGATCAACACGCCATTCGGCCGGGGAGCCCGCACCGACGGCTACGAGATCCGCGAGTCCGCGATCCGCCACAACATCCCCTGCATCACGACGCTGGCCGGCGCGTCCGCGGCCGTCCAGGCGATCGCCCAGGCGAAGACGGTGCCGCCGGTGCCACTCCAGGATCTGCATGCCGCGCCCGTTGTCGAGGAATCGCATGTCGTTGGCTGATCCGGCACGGCCGCTCGCAGTCGACCGGGTCGAGGCGGTCGGCGCGTACACCCTGCTGGTGCTGCGCAACGACGGGAGCGACGTCGGACGGCCCGGCCAGTTCTTCATGCTCTCGGCGTGGCCGGAGCCAGCGGACGCCTACCTGCCGCGTGCGCTGTCCGCCGCGTGGGCTGACGAGCGCGAGATCGCCTTCCTGGTCGACGTGCGCGGCGCCGGCACGCGGGCGCTGGTCGATGCCGCATCGGTCGAGGTGCGCGGGCCGCTGGGCACCGGGTTCGCCATCGCCGACCGGCCGGCGCTGCTGGTCGGCGGGGGGATCGGCGCGGCGATCCTGCCCTGGCTGGCCCGCGAGCTGCCCCAGCCGCCTCGGGCCCTGCTCGGCTTTCGCAGCGAGGCGCATGCCGTCTGCGCGGCGCTGGTCTCCGACGAACCGACCGTGGTGCTCGACCCGGTGCTCGTGACGGAGCCGCTGGCCCGCCTGCTGCCGTTCGACGGCGTCGTCTACGCCTGCGGGCCGGATCCGATGCTGCACGCGGTGGCCGCGCTGTGCGCGGAGCACGACGTCGAATGCCAGGTGGCGATGGAGGCGGCGATGGCCTGCGGCTACGGCGCCTGCTACGGCTGCGCGGTGCAGATCGACGGCGTCTGGAAGCGGCTGTGCGTCGAAGGACCGGTGCTGGAGGCCGAGAGGATCCTGGCGTGAGCGCCGACCTCCGCACGTCCCTCTGCGGGATCGACCTCGAGCACCCGCTGGTCAACGGCTCGGGGACGCTGGATGCGCTGGTCGCCGGGACGCTCGGACTGGCCGCCTTCGTCACGAAGACGGTGACGCTCGAACCACGTGCCGGGAACCCGCCGGTGCGGATCGCCGAGACGCCGGCCGGCATGGTCAACTCGATCGGCCTGGCAAACCCGGGACTCGACCGCTTCTGCGAGGAGCACCTGCCGCGGCTGACGGAGCTGGGCGTGCCGCTGGTGGTTAGTGTCGGCGGCTGGTCGCGCGAGCAGTACGCGATCGCCGTCTCGCGGATCGGCGCCGTGCCCGGCGTGGCCGCGATCGAGCTCAACGTCTCCTGCCCGAACGTCGACACGGGGTGCATCTCGATCGGCACCGACGCCGCCGAGACGCGGGCGCTTCTCGAGCGCTGCCGCGCCGAGACCGACGTGCCGCTGCTGGCCAAACTGTCGCCCAGCGTCGCCGACGTCAGCGCGATCGCCCTGGCCGCCGCCGAGGGTGGAGCACACGGGCTGGTGCTGATCAACACCGTGCGCGGGATGGCCATCGACCGCGACACGCTGCGGCCGCTGCTGGGCGGCGGCGGGGGAGGGCTTTCCGGTCCTGCGGTCAGGCCGGTCGCGCTGCACGCCGTCTACCACTCCTACGCCGCGACCGGGCTGCCGATCGTCGGCATGGGCGGGGTCGCGTCGGCCCAGGATTGCCTCGAGCTGATGGCCGCCGGGGCGTGTGTCGTCGGATTGGGCACCGCGCTGTTCCGGGATCCGGCGCTGCCCGGCCGGATCCTCGCCGAACTGCTCGCGCTGCTCGCCGACCACGGCTTCTCCGGGGTCGAGGGTGTCACTGGTGCTTCACAGAACCTCGACAGTAAGGCTCCACCTGAGCTTGAGCGTTCGGAGCGCTGATTTGGCCTGTTTTGGCGGTTTCCACCCGGTTGCGTCACAGCGTAAGAGTGATATCATCGCCCGGCGCGATGGCCACGATCCTGTCCAAGACTCCCTCCCGGTCGCTCGACCAGCGACTCGACGCACTCGAGAGGGCGAACGAGATCAGGGTCAACCGAGCGAGGCTGAAGCGGGCGTTGAAGTCGGGCGAGACCACCTTCGACGAGGTGCTGCTCGATCCCCCGGCTTTCGTGCTGACGGCGAAGGTGTACGACATGCTGCTCGCCGTCCCCCGGCTCGGCCGGGTCCGCGCCTCGAAACTGCTCGCCCAGTGCCGCATCAGCCAGTCGAAGACGATTGGCGGGCTGTCCGAACGACAGCGCGGCGAACTGGTCGATCTCTTCCGCTCCTGACTCTGATACTGCGGCGGCCAGCGTGACCGGCCGCCTGTTCGTCATATCCGGCCCTTCCGGTGTGGGCAAGGGCACCCTGATCTCGCTGGCCCGCGAGCGGCTTCGGGATGTCGTGGTCGCGGTGTCTGCGACGACCCGCCCGCAGCGGCCGGGGGAGTGCGACGGCCGCGAGTATCACTTCCTCGACGCCGCCGAGTTCGAGCGGCTGGTGGGGGAGGGCGCGTTCCTCGAGCATGTAACATTCGCCGGTCACCGGTACGGGACGCTGCGCAGCGAGGTCGAGCGGCGGCTGGCGGACGGCGAGAGCGTTGTGCTCGAGATCGACGTCCCCGGCGCGCGGGAGATCAAGCGGCAGCTGCCCGAGGCGGTGTTCGTGTTCATTGCGCCGCCGGACCTGGCGGACCTAGAGGAGCGTCTCGCCGGCCGCGGGGCGAACACCTCCGACGAGATCCAGGCCCGGCTCGCGATCGCCCGCGACGAGATCGTCGCCGCCGGCGAGTTCGAGCATGTGATCGTGAATGACAACAGAGAGCGGGCAGCCGCGGAGCTTGAGTCCGTGATGCGGGCCGCGATGGAGAGCGAGGGAGCACCCCGATGATCGAACCGAAGATCGACAAGCTGCTGGAGCACGTCGACAGCAAGTACGGCCTGGTGATCGCGTCCGCGAAGCGGGCACGCCAGATCAACGATTACCACCACCAGCTCGGCGAGGGCAGCTTCGAGGGCTTCGCGCCGCCGCTGGTCGAGTCCCGCTCGAAGAACTTCCTGACGATGGCCCTCGAGGAGATCGCCCAGGGCAAGCTCAAGGTCGGCGCCTCCGGCGAGTAGACGCTCGGCGACGCCGGCCGCCGCGCGCTGAGTTTTCGATTGCGCGACGGTGGCCGTACACTTCCAACCATGATTCTGGTCGGCGTGTGTGGGGGCGTCGCCGCCTACAAGAGCTGCGAGCTCGTCCGGCTCCTCGTTCGCGCGGGGCACGACGTGCAGGTCGTGCAGACGCCGACCGCCGAGCGGTTCGTCGGGCCGACCACCTTCGCGGCGGTCTCCCGGCGGCCGGTGCTGACCGACTCCGCGGAAGACCTGTTCCCGCACCTGGAGGCGTCACGCGACGCCGAGCTGCTGTGCCTGGCGCCGCTGACGGCGACCACGCTCGCCCGCCTGGCGCACGGCGAGGCGTCCAACGTGCTGCTGGCCACGGCGCTCGCCTACCGCGGCCCGGTGGTCGCCGCGCCTGCCATGAACCCGCGGATGTGGGCGGCCGACGCAACGCGGGCGAACACCGACACCCTGCGCCGCCGTGGCGTCCAGCTGGTCGGCCCGGCCGCCGGCGATACCGCCGAGGGCGAGCTGGGCGTGGGCCGGATGGCCGAGCCGGAGGAGATCGCCGGCGCGATCGAGCGCCGCCTCGCCGTCGCCGGCCAGCTGGCCGGCCGGCGGGTGCTGGTCACCGCCGGCGGTACCCGGGAGCCGCTCGACGCCGTTCGCTACATCGGGAACCGCTCCAGCGGCCGGATGGGCGTGGCGGTGGCCGACGAGGCCGCGCGCCGCGGCGCCGACGTCACGCTGCTGCTGTGCGCCGGGGCCGTCGCGCCGGAGACGCACGTCAACATGATCGCCGTGGAGACGGCCGAGCAGCTGCGGGCGGCGACGGTCGCGCACGCGGCGACATCCGACGTGGTGGTGATGGCCGCCGCGGTCGCCGACTACCGCCCGTCGGCCGCCGAGGCCGGCAAGCGCGCCAAGGACGGCGCCGCCTGGTCGATCGAGCTCGAGCCGACCGCCGACATCTTGGCCGAGCTGGGCGCCGCTCGCCGCGACGGA
>DATLLN010000074.1:0-3227 GCA_035537835.1 Gaiellales bacterium | reverse complement strand
GAGCGCGATGCCCGCTTCCTTCGCCAGCCGCACGATCTCGGTGGCCGTGCCGTCGGGCACCGTGAGCGTGACGAAGTATCCGCCCTTCGGCGTGGACCACGAGACGCCGGGGGTGTCGGCGAAGTTCTCGGTGAGGATCCTCTCCAACGCCGCGAACTTCGGGGCGATCAGCTCGCGGTGCTTCGCCATGTGCGCGGCCACGCCGGCGGCGTCGCCGAAGAACAGCGCGTGCCGCAGGTGGTTGACCTTGTCCGGTCCGATGGTGCGCTTGGCGGTCAGCGCGAGCCACCACTTCACGTTCGCCGGGGACGCACCCAGGAACGCCACACCCGCACCGGCCAGCGTGATCTTCGACGTGGAGCCGAACACGAACGGACGGTCGGCGTGGCCGGCCTCCGCGGCGAGCGCGAGCACGTCGGCGACCTCGATCGCCTCCTCGGTGAGGTGGTGCACGGCGTAGGCGTTGTCCCACATGATCCGGAAGTCCGGCGCGGCCGTGGGCATGGTGGCCAGCCGCCGGGTGACCTCGTCGGAGTACACGACGCCGTCGGGGTTGGCGTACTTCGGTACGCACCAGATGCCCTTGATCGACGGGTCGGCGGCCACGAGCTGCTCGACGACGTCCATGTCCGGGCCCTCGGGCGTCATCGGGACGGCGACGAGCTCGATGCCGAGCCGGTCGCACACCGCGAAGTGCCGGTCGTAGCCGGGGACGGGCGCGAGGAAGACGACCTTCTCCTCGTCGACCCAGCGGCGCTCGGCGCCCGGCAGCGGGGACAGCAGCGCGTGCACGAGCGTGTCGTGCATGAGCTCCAGGCTGGAGTTGCCGAAGGCGATCAGCTGCTCGACCGGCACCTGCAGGGCGGGCGCGAAGATCTCGCGCAGCTCCAGGAGGCCCTGCAGACCCTGGTAGTTGCGGGTGTCGGTGCCGTCGGCGGCCGTGTACCGCTCGCCGGGCAGGCCGAGTATCGCGGCCGAGAGGTCGAGCTGGGCGGCCGAGGGCTTGCCGCGCGTGAGGTCGAGCTTCATGCCCTGCGCGACGAGGGCGTCGTAGTCGGCCTGGGCTGCCGGAGCCAGATCCGTGGTCATGCTGATCCTCCAAGCGAGAGTGCGTCGCGGGCGGCGGCCGCGGCGGCGCGCAGGTCGTCGAGCTGCTCGGCGACGCGCTCCCCCGCGGTACCCCCGCGGGCGTTCCGCGAGGCTATCGAGCCCGCCACGGTGAGCACCTCGCGCACCCCGGGCGTCAACGAGGGGTGGACGGCGGCGAGCTCGGCGTCGGTGAGGTCGGCCAGGCCGACTCCCCGGCCCTCCGCCGCGCGCACGCAGCCACCGGCCGCCTCGTGCGCCACCCGGAACGGGACGCCCTCGCGGACCAGCCACTCGGCGACGTCCGTGGCGAGGGTGAAGCCGGCCGGGGCCAGCTCGGCGAGCCGGTCGGTGTGGAACACGAGCGTGTCGATCATCCCGGCGACGGCGGGCAGCAGGAGCTCGAGCTGCTCGACGCTGTCGAACAGCGGCTCCTTGTCCTCCTGCAGGTCGCGGTTGTACGCCAGCGGCATGGCCTTGAGCGTGGCCAGCAGCCCGGTGAGGTTGCCGATCAGCCGGCCGGCCTTGCCGCGCGCCAGCTCCGCGACGTCGGGGTTCTTCTTCTGCGGCATGATCGAGCTGCCGGTGGAGAAGGCGTCGTCGAGCGTGACGTAGGAGAACTCCGCGGTGGCCCAGACGATCACCTCCTCGGCGATCCGGGACAGGTCCACCGCGATCATGGCGAGGACGAACGCGGCCTCGGCGGCGAAGTCGCGGGACGCGGTGCCGTCGATGGAGTTGGCCGACGACGAGTCGAAGCCCAGCTCCTTCGCGACGGCCTGCGGATCGAGTCCGAGCGAGGAGCCGGCCAGCGCGCCCGAGCCGTACGGCGAGACGGCCGCGCGCTTGTCCCAGTCGCGCAGCCGGTCGACGTCGCGCAGCAGCGCGTGGGCGTGGGCGGCCAGGTGGTGGCCGAGCAGCACCGGCTGGGCGTGCTGCAGGTGGGTGCGACCGGGCATCGGGGCTCCGGGATGCGCGGCGGCCTGCGCGACCAGCGCGTCGACGACGTCGAGCACTCCCCCGCCGACCCGGACGGCCGCGTCGCGCAGCCACATCCGGAACAGCGTGGCCACCTGGTCGTTGCGGGAGCGGCCGGCGCGCAGCTTGCCGCCCAGATCGGGGCCGGCCCGCTCGATCAGGCCGCGCTCCAGCGCGGAGTGCACGTCCTCGTCGTCGGGAGCCGGGCCGAACGCGCCGGACTCGACGTCGGCACCCAGCTTCGCCAGCGCGTCGAGCATGCCGGTGAGCTCGGCCGCGTCGAGCAGGCCCGCGGCGGCCAGCACCCGGGCGTGCGCCATCGAGCCGCGCACGTCGTAGGGGGCCAGGCGCCAGTCGAAGTGGGTGGACTTGGACAGGGCGGCCAGCGCGTCGGCCGGGCCGGAGGCGAACCGGCCACCCCACAGCGCGGAGCCCGCCATCAGTCGGTACCCGCTTCCAGCGCAACCTCGTCGAGGTACTTCTCGGAGTCGCGCTCACCGGTGTCGGGGGCCGCCGCGATGCGGTCGAACCCGCCCGAGGGCAGCTCGCCGAACAGCGTGCCGTGCTCGACGAGCACCGTGCCCTGGTCGTGCGGCTGCACGGCGTAGGCCTCCAGCTTGGCGCGGGAGTCGGCGATGTCGAGGTTGCGCATGGTGAGCTGGCCGATCCGGTCTCCTGGTCCGAAGGCGGCGTTCTCGACCCGCTCCATCGAGAGCCGGTCGGGGTGGTAGGAGAAGCCGGTGCCCTGGGTGTCGAGGATCGTGTAGTCGTCGCCGCGGCGCAGGCGCAGCGTGACGGTGCCGGTGACGAGCGAGGCGATCCAACGCTGGATCGACTCGCGGACCATCAGCGCCTGCGGGTCCAGCCAGCGCCCCTCGTAGAGCAGCCGGCCGAGCTTGCGGCCCTCGTGATGGTAGTTGGCCACCGTGTCCTCGTTGTGGATCGCGTTGATCAGCCGCTCGTAGGCGGCGAAGAGCAGCGCCATCCCGGGCGCCTCGTAGATGCCACGCGACTTGGCCTCGATGATCCGGTTCTCGATCTGGTCGGACATGCCCAGGCCGTGGCGACCGCCGATCCGGTTGGCCGCCAGCACGAGGGCGACCTGGTCGGGGAACCGCTCGCCGTTGATGGCCACGGGATGCCCGGCCTCGAAGGTGATCGCG
>DATLLN010000073.1:0-2780 GCA_035537835.1 Gaiellales bacterium | reverse complement strand
GGCACCAGCGCGCGCGGGCCGGCGCGCCGCTCGAGGCCCACGAAGGCCACCAGCAGCACGACGCAGGCAGCGAACAGGGCGAGGATGCGCGGGTCCGTCCAGCCCCAGTCCGTCACCTGGTCGAGCGCGAGCAGCAGCGCGATCAGGCCGGTCGAGAGGGTGGCCACGCCGGGCACGTCGATCCCTTCCTCCGTCCCCGAGCCGCGCGTCTCCGCGACGCTGCGCCAGGTCACGAAGCAGGCCAGCGCGGCGATCGGCAGGTTGGCGAACAGGATCCAGCGCCAGCTCAACGCGTCGGTCAACAGGCCGCCGATCAGCGGGCCGGCGGCGTTGCCGAAGCCGGCCGAGCCGATGATCAGCCCACCGGCCAGGGCGGCGCGGTCGTCGGGCAGGATTTCGTAGGTCATCCCGAGCACCGCCGGCCACATCATGGCGCCGCCGATGCCCATCAGCGCGCGGCATGCGATCAGCCAGAGCTCGTCCTGCGCCGCGCCGCCGAGCACCGAGAAGGCGGCGAAGATCGCGGCGCCGATGAAGAAGATCCGGCGCCGGCCGAGCATGTCCGCGAGCCGGCCGCCGGTCACGATCAGCACGCCGAACACCAGCGCGTAGGCGTTGATCACCCACTGGACGGTCGAGACATCCGAGTCGAAGTCCTTCTCGATGTCGGGCAGGGCGACGCTGAGCGCGGTTAGGTCATTGGCGATCACGAACACCGAGATCGCCATCGCCCCCAGCGCGAGCCAGGTCCCGCGAGTCACGGGCGAGATCCTACGCCCGCACGCGCAGGTTCAGCTGATACGTCGAGCGGTTCCCGCGCTTGTCCCAGGCGACCACCACGATGCGGTGGCGCCCGCGGCGCTCGCGCCAGCGGAAGCTGACCCGGCTCGTCTTGCGCGCGCGCACGCGGCGCCCGTCGCTCCGCAGCGCGAGGCGCTTGATGCCGGAGGTGTCGCGCGCCTTCGCCGACAGCCTGAGCCGGTTGTGGCGCAGGCGCCGCTGGTGCAGCCGCACCCGCGGCCCGGTGCGGTCGGAGGGCCGCTTGGCCTTCCGCACGTTCTTGGCCGGCACGGTCACGAAGTAGGGGGCCGAGGCGGCGCTGCGGTTGCCTGCGCCGTCCTGGGCGTAGACGGTGTACACGTGACGCCCGGCCGTGACCGCGGCGTCGTCGAAGCTGTTCGTGGAGGCGGTGCCGATCTCGACGCCGTCGCGGTAGACGGGGTAGCTCCTGACGGCGACGTTGTCGCCCGAGCCGTTCCACGTCAGCCTCAGGCCGCTGCCGAGCAGCACGTGAGCCAGCCCGGTCGGGGCGGACGGCGCCTGCTGGTCGAGCGGCGGCGCCGCCATGTTGACCGACACGGTCGCCGATCCGCCCCCGGCCGAGACGGCGGTGACGGCTACGTGGCCGTCGCTGAAAGTCTCGCCCGGCCGCAGCGGCGCGTCCGCGATGGAGCCGCCGGGATGGGTGTCGATCAGGCGCGAGCGCGTCAGCTGGTCGGGGTTGTCGTCGACCCGGATGGTCACCCCGCGCACGGCCCAGTCGCTCACCGAGAAGTTGTCGAAGACCCCTCCCACCTTGCGCGTCTCGAGGTAGTACCAGTCCTGCACCGAGCCGCCGGCCGTGTAGGTGCGCGGGATGCGCAGCGTCGTCGGGTCCGTGGTCGAGCTGAGCGCGGAGGTCATCGTGTAGGTGCCGGAGGCGCTCACGGTCTGGACGTTGGACGCCTGGAGCACGCCCAGCCGCTGGAGGTTCCAGCCGTGGTTGTGGCGGTTGCCGAGCGCCCCCATGACGTCCCACGGATCGTTGTACTCGTCCAGCTGGCAGGCCGAGGAGATGGCGACCGCCTGGTTGCTGGTGTTCGTGCAGAACCAGCTGCCGGCGTGATGCAGGCCGAGGTTGTGGCCCAGCTCGTGACCCGTCACGCGCACGCTCAGGTCCCCGTTGATCCAGGACTCGGTGCCCGGCAGGTAGGCGAGGCCGGCCCACTTGCAGGCGGCCTGGTGCGGGAAGACGTACATGACGTGCTGGTAGCCGGCGGCCCGGGCGGGAAAGCCGTCCGCCAGCGCGGCCGTCTGGGCAGCCGCAGCCCAGGCCGTGTAGTTGCAGCTGGTGGGGACGATCGGCAGCGTGTACCAGCCGTAGACGTCGCCGTCGGGGCGGTTCTTGCCGGTCAGCCAGAGCTGGTCGTAGGTCTCCTCGCGAAAGAACGCGCTGGTCGAGTTGCCCGCCGTGAAGATGCTCGAGCGGATCGCGTCGGTCGTCCACGGCGGCGAGGCCGGGTCGGACGCGAACTTGAACGCGATCACCGCGACCTGGCGGCCACCCAGCGCGGGGGTCGTCTGGGCCGAGGCCGCCTTGACCGGCCCGGCCACCCCGGCACCGGGGTCCTCGTCGGTGAGCGCGACGTTGTCGTGTTCGGCGCTCAGCGCGGGAAGCGTGGTGGGCAGCACGTCGAGGGTCTGCGGGCCGGTGTCGAGCCGCCACTGCGTGGTCGACGAGCCCTCGTCGAAGTAGTCGGCGAGCGCGCACCACACCCTCGACGGGCAGCGCCCTTGCGAGGAGGGTCCGCACCGGTCAGCCATCGGCAGCCGCGGACCACCGATTCAGTCGCGGTGATGGTTTCTGGACGCTTAGACTGGCGGCCCGTGCGCCGCCTCCTGCCGCTCTTGCTGCTACTCGCGGTGCTCGCGCCGGCCCAGGCTGCGGCGCGCGACTTCCCGAGGGACTTCCTCTGGGGCACCGCGATCGCGGCCTTCCAGACAGAGGCCGGCGGGAAGCC
>DATLLN010000072.1:0-3706 GCA_035537835.1 Gaiellales bacterium | reverse complement strand
CGTTGTACGCCGGGATGACGATGGCGATGCCCCCGGCGAACTGCTCGGGGTGTCCGGTCTCGAGGAAGTCCCGGAGCGCCAGGTTCTCGATCAGCCGCGTCAGGTCGCGGCGCGTCCGGTCCTGCCGGCCGGACAGCAGGTAGGCGAAGATGAACAGCACGCCGACCGCGATCACCGTCGCGCCGACCACCTGGCGGCCGCCGCCGCGCTTGAAGGACAGCTCGTCGAGGCCGGTCGTCAGGATGCTGGGCGCCGCCGACAGCACCAGCAGCGGCAGCACGAACACGCCAAGCCGGAGCAGCAGGTCGCCGTTGCCGATCTTGCCCTGCCGGTACGCGCGGATCGCCAGCACCGCGAACACGAGGGCGAACGCGAGGCCTGCGGCGCGGAGGGGAGTGAGCGGCATCAGACGGGGTTCGAGAGTGATTCCGATTCGGGGTCGGCGTGGGACCCGCGCCCTGCGCGAAGCACGCCGAGGGCGAGTGTAGCGCCCACCGCCGCCAGCACCGCGACACCCGGGGCAACGTGCAGGTACAGCCGATGCGCCGTTGCCTCGACGCTGTCCGCCTCGCCCGCGCGGTAGTGGGTCATGTAGGCGCCCAGGGTGAGCACCAGGTTGGGGAGCGTCACGGCGGCCAGCAGCCGGTATCGGGTCGGCCACCAGAACGGAGCGGTCAGCGCCACCAGGCCCAGCGTGAGCGGCCAGAACACGCCCCAGTGCGCCGTCTCGGCGAGCGTTTGCGAGACGTGGCGGACGATCCACGGCAGATCCAGGTAGAGCGTGGCGAAGTGCGAGCGGTTGAGCGGGATGCCGTGGATCCGCTGGTACAGCTGCCAGGGCAGGGTGAACACGGCCAGCCACGCCAGCCACACGCCGAGCCCGGGCGTCCGCAGCGAGCGGCGGACGAGCAACACCGCCGCCAGGATGACCAGGCAGGACAACGCCCCCTCGAGCTTCGTCCAGGCGCCGGCGCCGGCGGCGAACCCGGAGAGCGACGCCCACCCGCCGCCGCCGTCCTCGAGCCACCGGTAGGCCGCCAGCGCGCACACGGTGACGTAGGCGGCCAGCACCAGATCGGCCAGCCCGTCCGTCATCAGGACGGTGAACTGCGGCGTGGCAACGGCCAGCGCGACGGCGAGCGCCGTTCCCGCGGGCGGCAGCAGCTCGCGCACCAGGCACCACAGCACCAGCGCCAGCGACACCCCGAACAGCGCAGCGGGCAGCCGCACCACCGAGTCGTCCACCCGCCCCAGCAGCACGTAGAACGCACCGGTCAGGTTCGACACCTGAAGCGGGTAGAACAGGTTCGGCCCGGACAGGCCGTCGAACTGCAGGTTGCCGTCGTGGAACATGGCCGTCCCCTTCAGTCCCCAGGCCTTGAGGAAGTCGACCGCCTCGATCGGCCCCAGCCGCAGCGCCTGCACCACGCCGAATGCCAGCGTCGCCGCCGTCAGCGCGAGCAACGGCAGCGCGGGGGCGATCGGCCCGGGCACCGGCGCCGCCGCGGGCGGCGTGCGGTCGGCGAACCGGCGGCCCGTGAGGCGCACGCAGATCCAGACCAGGGCCAGCGTCAGCCGGCCGATCGGCAGGCCGGCCAGCGAGACCAGCAGCAGTCCCAGCGTGACCAGCGCCGTGCCGGTCAGGTAGCCGAGCCCGTACAGCGGCCAGCGTCCCGGGCGGGATCCGGCGAGCGCACGCGCCCATGGCAGCCCGCTCCAGACGAGCGCCGCGCAGCCGCCGGCCGTGACCACCCAGGCGATCACCGGGTGACCTCGATCAGCCGTCCCGCGCCGGTCGTCGCGACCACCCGGTACCAGCCGGCGTCACCGCGCAGGCTGAGGGGCACGGCGTCGCTCGTCACGATCACCCAGCGAACGCCCGAGCGCTCCAGCGACGAGCGGTCGAAGCCGGTCGCCACCCGCGGCCGCGGATACAGGTAGTAGCGGGCGTTGTCCGACCGCACCGCGCTGGTGGCCGCGTAGGGCGCGCCGGCGGGGATCACCCGGTCTGCGCGCAGCAGCAGCGAGCGGAGCGCGCCGCGATGCTCGGCCGACAGCGCCCGGTCGGCGTCACGCAGCATGAAGCCGGCCTGCGCGAGCAGGCCGGCTCCGCAGAGCAGAAGTGCGAGTCCGGCTAGGAGGCGGGCTGGGCGACCGGCTCGCCGCGCCATTGCGTGCTCGGATCGATGCCCTCGGCGATCACGCGGTGCTTGTAGCGGTCGATCGTCGTCAGCACCGACTCGATCAGCGTCTCGGACAGCAGGGTCGGCTGGAGGCCCAGCGAGCGCAGCTTGGTGTGCACCGGGTTGTAGTAGTGATCCTCGAGCTCGACGCGCGGGTTCGGGATCGTGTCGATGGTGACCTCGACGCCGACCTCGCCGGCGGCATGCCTGACCTTGGCGGCCAGCTCGGCGACCGAGAAGGACTCCGTGAACTGGTTGTAGACGCGCATCTCGCCGGCGTCGGCCGGATTGGCGACGGTCAGCTCGACGCACTGCAGCGTGTCGACGATGTTCAGCAGGCCGCGCGTCTGGCCGCCGGATCCGTAGACGGTCAGCGGGTGCCCGATCATCGCCTGGACGCAGAACCGGTTGAGCGCCGTGCCGAACGCCTGGTCGTAGTCGAAGCGGGTGGCCAGCCGTTCGTCCAGCTTGGTCTCCGGCGTCTCGATGCCGTAGACCACGCCCTGGTTGAGGTCGGTGGCGCGGATGCCCCAGATCCGGCAGGCGAAGTGGATGTTGTGGCTGTCGTGCACCTTGGACAGGTGGTAGAACGAGCCCGGGAGCTTCGGGAACGGCAGCGTGTCCTTGCGGCCGTTGTGCTCGATCTCGATGTAGCCCTCTTCGATGTCGATGTTCGGCGTCCCGTACTCGCCCATCGTGCCCAGCTTGACGAGGTGGGCGTCCGGGGTGAGGTCGCGCATCGCCCACAGCAGCTTGAGCGTGCCGACGACGTTGCGCTGCTGGGTGACGACGCAGTTCTCGACGTTCTTCATCGACCACGGCGCGCTCGGCTGCTCGCCGTAGTGGATGATCGTCTCGGGCCGGAACTCGCGCACCACATCGGCGATGAACGTGTTCTCCGCGATGTCGCCCACGTACTGCTCGATGGTCTTGCCGGAGACGTCCCTCCAGACGTCGATCCGCTCGTCCAGCGAGGCGATCGGAGTCAGCGAATCCGTCCCCGCCTCCTCATGCCAGCGCCGGCGGGAGAAGTCGTCGACCACGGCGACCTCGTTGCCCTTGCCGGAAAATCGCATCGCCGTCGGCCACCCAAGGTAACCGTCGCCGCCGAGAATCAGAATTCGCATCCGCCTTGCTCCCTCGTCGTGTGAGCAGATCGAGATGGCCGTGCGGGCGGCCGGGGCGGGATTCTCCCACACGGCCCCGTCGGATCGCGCCGGTTGGGACGGCCGGTACACTGGCGCCCCGATGACCACCCGAGCCGAAGTGGCCGTCCTGGGGCTGCTCCCGCTGGGGCTTCTCGCCGCGCGGGCGCTCGCCCTCGACGGACCCGCAGTGTGGTGCGCGGCGGCGATCGTCGTGCTGGTGCCGGGCTGGGCGGCCGTCCGGCTGCTCCGCCTGGAGCGCCACGTCGGCATGTCCGGCGCCATCCCGGTGGCGTTCGGACTGGGCCTCGCGGTGTGGACGATGCCGCTGGCCGTGGCGTTCCTGTTCACCCTGCCGTTCGGCTACCCGCTGGCGGC
>DATLLN010000071.1:0-2085 GCA_035537835.1 Gaiellales bacterium | reverse complement strand
GGCCATGCTCCAGAGCGCCACGGCTGGACGCACCGCCGCACCGCCGCTCGACTCTCCCTGCGTGACGCGTTATCTTCGTCCTGAATCCCGGCTGCAGGCCGGCCACCAGCTGGCGCACTATGAAGCGGCGTCGAGTTGCGTGGACCTGAGCGACGGCCTTGCCGATGGGCTGCGGCAGCTCGCAGCCGCGTCGGGCGTGGGTGTCGAGCTCGACGCGACAGCGGTGCCGATTTCCAGTGACGCCCGCGACTGGTACGTAAATGCCGGTACCGACTCGCTGGCGAGCGCGCTCGGCGGCGGCGACGACTACGAGCTGCTCTTCACGGTGCGGCCGCGCCACCGCGGCCGGCTGCGCGGGGCCCGCCGGCGAATCGGGGATCTGCCGATAACCCGGATCGGCGTGGTGACCCGTGCGCTCGAGCTCGTCGTGCGCGACGCCAAGGGCGGCTGGGAACTGCCGCGCGGGTTCGAACACTTCAGGTAGGTCTGGCGCCGGCCAGGCATGCAGGTTCGGAGGCTATGGCGTTCACGTCCCTTTCGCCGACTCGCCGGACCATCGTGGCGCTGCTCGCCGTGCTCGTCGTCGTAGTGTGGGCCTACGAGACCCGCATGCTCGACTCCGGCTACACCGCCTGGCTCGAGATGGTGCGAAGCGAGGACGAGGCCCCGGCGCCAGGGGCGCACCTGGTCTTCGATGGGACCGCCTACTGCAAAGGGCTGACGACCGCCGCAGGTGTCAGCGTGCGGCGCGGTATTGCCGCCGCCGATCCGAAGCTGCTGCCGGTGGGCACCGTCGTCACGCTGGCGACCGGCGACCCGGAGTACAACGGCGTCTACACCATCATGGACACCGGCCCCAAGGTGCAGGGCCGTCACATCGATCTCTACCTCTGGAACTGCAACGAGGCGCTCGCGTTCGGCCGGCGGCGCATCGAAGTGACGGTGCTTCGCCTGGGCTGGGATCCGCGGGCCAGCTCGCCGAGCCTGATCGACCGGCTGTTCCGCCGGCGGGAGCTGGCGCGACGTGCCGAGGCCTCGCGCAACGAGAAGCCCGAGAGCGAGGACACTCCGCCGCACGCTCCAGCGCCGCCCGCCGACGGCAGCGACGGCTTCGGCGCCGACGCCACGGCGCCAGGGACATCGACGCACGAGCCATCGACGGTGTCTGAGGACGAACCTAAGCCGGCGTCTGCTGAGACTGCTCCGCCGACCCGCTAACGGACGCGGCGCCGCCGGTGCTCGCGAACTGCAGTTCGTACAGCCGGTGGTAGATACCCCGGCGCGCCAGCAGCTGCTGGTGGGTGCCCTGCTCGCGCAATTCGCCCTTGTGCAGCACCAGAATCGAGTCCAGGTCCTGAATCGTCGAAAGCCGGTGGGCGATGGCCAGGGTCGTGCGCCCGTCCATCACTACGCGCAACGCGTCGCGAATCAACAGCTCGGTCTCGGTGTCCACGCTCGACGTCGCCTCGTCGAGAATCAGGATCGGAGGATCCGCCGCCAGCGCCCGCGCAAGCGACAGCAGCTGCTTCTGCCCGACTGACAGCGTGCTGCCCCGCTCCGCCACGGCCGCATCGAGGCCGCCGGGCAAGCGGTCGATGAACGGTCCGGCGTGCACCGCATCCACGGCGCGCCGCACCGCGGCGTCGGTGATGTCGGCGTGCCCGAGGCGGACGTTGCCGGCAATCGTGCCCGAGAAGAGATGGACGTCCTGCAGCACCAGTCCGAACTGGGCCCGCAGGCTGGCCAGATCGAGCGTGCGGATGTCGTCGCCGTCGATGGTGATCCGCCCCTCCTGCACGTCGTAGAACCGCAGCAACAGGCTCATGAGGGTGGTCTTGCCCGAGCCGGTCGCGCCGACGATGCCGATGCGCTGGCCGGGCTTCACCTCGAAGGACACATCCTTGAGCACCGGCTCGCCTGGGAGGTAGGCAAAGCTGACGTGCTCGAACCGGATGGCGCCGCGCCGGGCGAGGCGTCCTCCCGGCGGTGAGCTGATCTCGACCGGCGTGTCGAGCAGCGTGAAGATGCGCTCGGACGAGGCCATCGCCCCCTGCAGCACGTTGAACTTCTCGGACAGGTCGCTGA
>DATLLN010000070.1:0-2077 GCA_035537835.1 Gaiellales bacterium | reverse complement strand
GGGTCCTGCGTCCACAGTGCTGGTCGGTCCGCTGGTGCTGCGGATGCCGCCGGTGGCGCCGTACAAGCGTGGCCAGCTCGACGACGCGCGGGCCGGCGTCTTCTACCGTGCGAACACGGTCAGCGTGGTCTACGTGCCGGGCACACGCGCCGCGGCCGACATCATCCGCGCGGTCGACACCGGACGCGAGCTGTTCGTGGACGCCGCGCCCAACTGCGGCACGCTCGTGCGCGAGCGCGTGTGCGGCTTCCTGGTGGGCATGCGCGTCGTGCTCTTCGACTCCCACGGCCGGTTCGATGTCGGCACCGTGGGCGGCGTGGCCGGCGACCAGGTGCAGGTGCTGCACGGCGGGGCGCTGTCGTCGCAGTACAACGGCGGTGCGGTGATCGCCGAAGCCGTCGCTGCCACCTATTTCCTCCGTCCCGATCCCGCCACGGGCGCGTCGCAGCTGGTCCGTTACGACGGCTTCCGTACCGAGCGTCCGGTGGCCGACAATGTCGTCGCCATGGACGTGGAGTATTTCGGCGATCCGCGGCCGCCCCGCGTCCTGCCCCCGGCTGCCCCGGACCATCCGATGCGCCCGCTCACCTCGTACGGGCCGGCGCCCCCGCCGCCGGAAGTCGACGATCCGCGCGACCTCTGGGGACCGGGCGAGAACTGTGTGTTCGCCGATGCCGGCGGGCCGGTGCCTCGCCTGGGTGCGCTCGGCGCCGGGGTCTCACCGGTGCCGCTCGACCCGGCGCAGTTCAGAGACGGCCCCTGGTGCCCCGACGGCCTGCATCCGGCGCGCTTCGACGCCGACCTGCTGCGCATCCGCCGCGTCCGGGTCCGCCTCCGCGTGCAGGTGGCAGTGGCGGCCATGCGCGGTCCGGCCGGGCGTCTCTTCGCCCGCGGCGGCACGGCCACGTCGGCCGAGCTCTTTGCGCCGGATCATGCAATCGTGCTCGACCTCACGCCCCGCAATCTGGGAGGCGCGCCGTGAGGCGCGGCCGCCTCGCCAACGAGCAGGGCATGGCCCTCGTAGCCGTGATGACAGTATCGACTCTGCTGCTCGCGCTCGGCGTGAGCCTCGCGATGACCACCACGGTAGAAGTGGGCATCGCCGCCAACCATCGCGACGCCGTCCAGACGCTGCACGCCGCGGACGCGGCTCTGGAGTTCGCGATCGCGGAACTCGGCGCGGCCGGAGACTGGGATGCGGTGCTCGGCGGCGTCATCACCTCCTGGTTCCGCGACGCTGACGGTGGCATCGTGCTGCCCGACGGCTCGAGGCTCGATGTGCCGGGCGAAACCGGGTTGTTGCGCTGCGGAGTAGCTGGCGCCTGTGGCGACGCCGACATGGACCAGTCGACCGCGGACCGTCCATGGGGCCGCAACAACCCCCGGTGGACGGTATACGCCTCCGGCCGCCTCGCCCGGCTGCTGGAAGAGGCGGTGCCGGTCACCCGGGCGTACGTGGTCGTGTGGGTCGCCGACGACCCGTCGGAGAACGACGCGCAGCCGCTGCGCGACGGGCAACCGCCGCTGGTGGTGAACGCGGCCAATCCGGTCAATCCCGGCCAGGGGGCCTTGTGGCTGCTCGCGCGGGCGTACGGCCCGTCCGGAGCCCGGCGTACGCTGGAAGTGGTGGTGGAGCGGGACCCGAGGCTGCCGCCCCCGAGCCTCCGTGTCCGGACATGGCGGGAAGTCACGTGAAATCAGTACGCGGATACGGCACCGCTGCGGACGCGCCACTGATCGGCCGAAAAGACAGGTAGCCATCCATGACGATCACGATGATTCGCCGCCTCGTCACTCAGGCCCTGGTCGTCGTCGTGGCGCTTGCCGCGATCCTCACCTCCGGCGCGCCGGCACAGTCGCTGGGCGACCTGGCGCGGCGGGAGGAAGCGCGCCGCAAGACCACGGCCAACGGCAAGACCTACACCAACGACGATCTGCGCGGCGCACCCGCCGCGGCCACGACGCCCGCGCCGCCTCCGGGCGCGAGCGCGGCTCCCGATGCCGCGCCCGCCACCGGCGGTGCCGACGCCAAGCCGTTGCCGGCGCCGCCGCCCAGCACGAAAACCTATACCAAGCC
>DATLLN010000069.1:0-5275 GCA_035537835.1 Gaiellales bacterium | reverse complement strand
GGGTGGTCGGCCTTGTTGATGACGATCACGTCGGGGATCTCCATCACGCCCGCCTTCAGCGCCTGGATCGAGTCGCCCGACCCGGGCTGCAGCACGAGCACCACGGTGTCGGCGACGGACGCGACCTCGACCTCGCTCTGGCCGACGCCGACCGTCTCCAGCAGCAGCACGTCCTTGCCGGCCGCGTCCAGCACCAGCAGCGCCTGCAGCGTCGCCTCGCTGACGCCGCCCAGGTAGCCGCGCGTGCTCATCGACCGGATGAACACGCCGGGGTCGAGGAAATGGTCGGTCAGCCGGATGCGGTCGCCCAGCACCGCGCCCTGCGTGAACGGGCTCGAGGGATCCACGGACACGACCCCGACCGTCAGATCGGTCTTGCGCAGGTGCCCGACGAGCGACGCGATCAGGCTCGACTTGCCGACGCCCGGAGGCCCGGTCAGACCGGCCAGCACGGCGCCCCCGGTGTGCGGGAACAGCCGGCGCACGAGGTCCGACGCGACCGGGTCACGGTCCTCGACCAGGCTGATCGCACGAGCGATCGCCCGCTTCTCGCCGGCCAGCACTCCCTCTGCCAGGGTCTCGGCGTCGGCCTCCCGGCGGCTCATCCCACCGCCTGCAGCACGCGACCCAGCGCCGCCACGCACATCGCGTTCTGCTCGGGCGTCCCGACGGTGATCCTGATCGACCGCGGGTCGCCGAAGCCGCCCAGAGGCCGGACGATCACACCCTCCGCCTCGAGCTGTCCCGCGACCGCCGGCGCATCGCCCACCACGACGGTCAGGAAGTTGCCATGAGAGACGAGCGGCTGCAGTCCGAGCTCGCGAAGATCGCGGGCGAGCCGCTCACGGCCCTCGGTGTTGGCACGGCGGCGGCGGTCGATCTCGGCCGTGTCGCCCATGCTGGCAAGCGCCGCGATCTGAGCGAGCTCGTTGAGGTCGAACGCCGGCCGCACCTTGGCGATCGCCGTTGCCACCGACGGCGCGGCGATCGCATACCCGACCCGCAGGCCGGCGAGGCCGTACATCTTCGAGAAGGTGCGCAGCACGCACACGTTGTCGCGCCCGCCGTGCTCGGCGACCGCGTCCGGGTAGCTCGGGTCCTCGACGTACTCGTGATACGCCTCGTCGACAACCACCAGGACGTGCTCGGGCACCGCCGCCATGAACGCCGCCAGCTGCTCGCGGCCGACGATGCCGCCGGTCGGGTTGTTGGGGTTGCAGACGTACGCGATCCGCGTCCGCGGGCCGATCACGCCCAGCAGCGCGTCGAGGTCGTAGCTGGATCCGCGGAGTGGCGCCGCCGCGACGGTCGCGCCCATCTTGCCCGCGGCGACCCGGTATGACACGAAGGACGGCCAGCACAGCGCGACGTCGTCGCCGGCGTCGAGGAACGCCGTCGACAGGTAGCCGACGAGCGCGTCCGCCCCATTGCCCAGCGCCACGCGCTCGGCCGGGACGCCGTGGCGGGCCGCCACCGCCTCGCGCAACTCGTAGCCCAGCTCGGGGTACCGGTTGAGGCCGGCCGCGTGCGCGGCGATCGCCTCCAGCGCCGCCGGGAACGGTCCCAGCTGCCCCTCGTTGGAGGCCAGCTTGACCACCGGCCGGTCGCCCAGCTCTCGCCGCACATCGGCCGCAGGCCTTCCCGGCTCGTAGGGAACCAGCCCGGCGATGGCGTCACGTTCCCTCGGTGCCCCCATGGGCTGGATAGAGTACCAGCCACCCGATGGGCACTCGCGAGATCGGCATCTTCGCGCTCGGCACGGTCCTCGCGCCGGGCGAGCTGCTCCCGCTCCACATCTTCGAGGAGCGCTACAAGCAGCTGATCGGAGACTCGCTGGAGACGGGTGACCCCTTCCTGCTGCTGTACTCCGACGACGACGGCACGCGCGAGCTCGGCTGCGCCGCGTCGGTGATCGAGGTGCTGCAGCGCTACGACGACGGCCGGATGAACATCGTGGTCGAGGGCGGCGACCTGCTGCGCGTGGTCGAGATGACCCGCGGCAAGGCGTACGCCACCGGGATCGTCGAGGACGTCGCCGACGACACCGCCGCGGGCGACGAGCGCGACGCCGCGCTGCAGCTCTACCGCACGTTCGCCACCGCGTCCGGCCTGGAGACCGAGGACGACGACCTGGAGACCCATGAGCGGCCGCTCTCCTACCTGATCATGTCCCGCGTCGACTTCCCGGCCGCCGACAAGCAGAAGATCCTCGAGATGCGCAGCGAACGCGACCGGCTGATGGTGCTGGTCGAGCTGCTCGGCCGCGGGCTCCAGTCGATTCAGCAGATCGAGCAGATCCGCAAGCGCGCGCAGACCAACGGCAAGGTCCCGCACGGGTGACGACCGGCGGGGCGGCCGCCGTGCGCGGCGCCCATCGGCATCCGATGGCGGCGCTGGTCGTCGCCAACCTCGTGTACGCCGGCGCGTTCCCCGCCAGCGAGGTCGCGCTCCGCGAGCTCGGGCCGATGACGCTGGCCGGGTTCCGGTTCCTGGTCGCGGCGCTGCTGCTGGCCCCGGTCGCCCTGCCCGCGCTGCGGCGGATCACTTTGGCGCAGACGCTGCGCCTGCTGTCCATCGCCGCACTCGGCCTATGGCTGCAGATGGTGCTGATCTACTACGGCATCGACCAGGCGAACGGCGCCATCGCGGCCATCATCGTCGGCCTCGAGCCGGTGATGATCGCGCTCTGGGCAGCGCTGCTCCTGCACGAGCGGTTCGGTGGCCGGCGTGCCGCCGGGCTGACGGTCGGCCTGGCAGGCTCGCTGCTGGTCGCCGGCGTCGGCCTCCAGGGCGGCGCCGGGCCGGGCGGCGTCGCCCTGCTGCTCGGCACCGGGCTGTCGTTCTCCTGGTACACGGTGTCCAGCAAGCGCCACCTTACCCGTCACGGCGCGCTCGAGCTGACCGCGCTGATCAGCCTGCTCGGCGCCGTCGTCTCGGTGCTGCCGATGATCGTCGACGTGACCGTCCTTGACGGCTGGCGCGATCCCGGCGCGCTGACCTGGGCGACCGTCATCTACCTGGGTGCCGGCAACAGCGTGATCGGCTACGTCCTCTGGAACCGAGCGCTGGCCGGGCTGCCCGCGGCCGCCGTCGGGGCGTCGCTGTACGCCCAGCCGTTGCTCGGCGCCGGGCTCTCGTGGGCGCTACTGCGCGATCCGCTGCCGCCCACGTTCCTGCCGGGCGCGGCGCTGGTGCTGCTCGGCGTCTGGATCGCGACGCGCCCGGCTGGCGCTCAGAGGACGATGCCGTAGCAGTCGCGGCGCGGATCGCCGGCCGCATCCAGCGATCCGTCGGCGCCGACCGACACGGCGTTCGCGCCGCCGAAGTACAGGTTCAGCCCGCCGAACGTGACCGGCCGCTCGCCCCACCGCTCGAGCTCCTCCACCACCGCCGCGTCGATCCCGCCCTCGCAGTCGAGTCTGTCGCCCTCGACGTGGACGCGCGGGAACGACACCGCGTCCCTGAGTGACATCCCGTGGCGGAGGACGTTCACGATCACCTGCGTGATGGCCGAGCGGAGGCGGTTCGAGCCGCTCGACCCGACGACCATCTCGAGCCGGCCGCCGCGCTCGACCATGGTTGGCGCCTGCATGCTGGTCAGGCGGTTGCCCGGCGCCAGGTGGCGACCGGCAACGAGATCCTCCTCGCCCAGCATGTTGTTGAGGTGCAGTCCGGTCCCCGGCACGATCACACCGGAATGGCTGCCGTTGGATGCGGTGAAGCCGACGGCGTTGCCTCGATCATCAACGACCGAGATGTGCGTGGTGCCGTGGTCGGATGGGATCGCCGAGGCGGCGGCCACGGGCCGCCTCTGGAGCGCCCGCTCGACGCTCCGCCGGCCGTCCTCGACCGCCTCCGGAGCCAACGCGTGGCCGGACAGACCGCCGCGGTGCAGCCGGCGGGCGAACTCCGGCCCCCGCAGCCGCGCGGCGGCGCGCATCGTCTCGGCCAGCGCGCGCAGGGCCGGCGCCGACCCCGGCTCGCCCGCCGGGCGGGCGGCGGCCAGCACCGCCAGCATGTAGGCGATCAGCACGCCGCCCGACGACGGCGGGCAGTTGGTGCGCAGCGCATGGCCCTCGAATGACCCGGCCAGCGGCCGCCGCCAGACCGGGCGGTAGGCGGCCAGATCGGGCATCGTCAGCCTGCCGCCGAGCCGTTCCTGGTCGGCCACCATCGCCCGCGCGAGGGCACCCGTGTACAGCTCGCCGGAGCCGCGCTCTGCCAGCAGCTCGATGCTGCGGGCGAGCTCGGCCTGGCGGAACACCGTGCCGACCTCGACGAACCGGCCGCCCGGCGAGAACAGCTCCCGGCTCTCGGGCAAGCGCGTGAGGATCGCCTCGATCGCCGCGAACACCCGCTGCTGGCCGGCGTTGGTCGCGACGCCCAGGTCGGCCGCCTCGGCCGCCGGCAGCAGCAGCGAACGCCAGGGCAGCGAGCCGTACCGCCCGTGGACCGCCGCCATCCCGGCCACCACGCCGGGCACGGCACAGGCCGCGGGGCCGGCGTGGAACACCTGCGTGGTCTGCTGGTCGAACGGCACCAGCACCTCGTCGACCTCGGTCAGGCGCCGCCCGGGCGGCAGGTCGCGGCCGGGGATGGACGTGAACGCGTCGAGCAGCGCCGGCGCGCGGCCGCGCGCCGGGCGGACGAGGAAGAACCCGCCACCGCAGGGCCCGGTCAGGGGCGGCTCGGCAGCCCACGACATGGCCGCCGCCGCCACCGCGGCGTCGACCGCGTTGCCGCCGCGCGACAGCACCTCCGCCCCGGCACGGGCGGTCAGCTCGTGGCCGGCGGCGATCGCTCCGTTCACCGGGACGGCCTACCGCACGAAGCTGGGCGGCTCGAGCAGATCGTCCGGCGGCGCCGGCGTCCGCTCGGCGGGAGCCGCGCCGGGACGCCTGGCCGCGGCAA
Source organism: Gaiellales bacterium (assembly GCA_035537835.1). Classification (GTDB taxonomy): domain Bacteria; phylum Actinomycetota; class Thermoleophilia; order Gaiellales; family JAICJC01; genus DATLLN01. The sequence continues at coordinate 364 of DATLLN010000069.1, read as the reverse complement.
GCCCTGGCGCGGCGAAGCCGGTGGCAACCACCGTCACCCACATCTGGCCGGCCAGCTGCTCGTCGACCGATGCGCCGAAGATGATGTTCGTCTGGTCGTCCGCGGCGGCGCGCACCACCTCAGCTGCCTCGTTCACCTCGTGCAGCGAGATGTCCGAGCCGCCGGAGATCGAGAGCAGGATGCCGCGCGCGCCCTGCACCTCGTGGTCGATCAGCGGGCTGTGGATCGCGCGGGTCGCCGCCTCGCTCGCCCGGTTGGGGCCGCTGGCCATGCCGATGCCCATCATCGCGGTGCCGGCATCCGACATCACGGCGCGGACGTCGGCGAAGTCCAGGTTGATCAGGCCGGGCAGCGTGATCAGGTC
>DATLLN010000068.1:0-6192 GCA_035537835.1 Gaiellales bacterium | reverse complement strand
GAGCTCGCCGGCCTGCCGGTCGGGTTGACCGTCTGCTACGACCTGCGCTTCCCGGAGCTGTACCGCGAGCTCACCGACCGCGGGGCGCTGGTGCTGAGTGTGCCTGCGAACTTCACGCTGCTCACCGGCATGGCGCACTGGGAGCCGCTGCTCCGCGCGCGGGCGATCGAGAACCAGTGCTTCGTGCTGGCCGCCGGGCAGCACGGATTCCCGGGCGGAGGGCGCAGGCCGTCGTTCGGGCACAGCATGATCATCGACCCCTGGGGCGTGGTGCTGGCCGAGGCTCCCGACGGCGACGGCGTGATCGTCGCCGAGCTCGATCTGGACGCCCAGCGGAGCGTCCGCGAACGGCTTCCCGCCCTCCGCCACCGGGCGCTTCGCGGACCTGCCTGACCCGATTTTCAACTCGCGGGAGGATCCCCGAACGGGTGACGAATCCTGGCAGCACGGCGACATGGATGTCGTCTCCGCCAGGAGGGAGATTGGGGATGCAAGCGATCGACACGACACGTGAGACCACGTACGCGGTGCAGATCCGGTATCGCGGCGGGGAGTGGATCACGCTGACGCAGATCGGCGACCGGATGGCAGCGGTGCGCCGTGCTGCGTCGGCCTACCGCTCGGCCGTGACGCCGGACGGCAGGCTGCCGACGCAGGTTCGCCTACTCACTGCCTAACGCTCCACGGCCAGCCGCAGCATCGATCGGAACGACTCGAGCATCGACGCGCGTGCGCCGTCGTCGACCTCGTCGGCGGCGTACGCCATGAACGGCTCCAGAACCTGGAACCCGCAGTACGCCAGCGTGCCCTGCTGGATCGGGCGGAGCAGCGGCTCCAGCTCGCCGATCGACCCGCCGGCGCGGAATCCGGCCCGCTCGTAGCTGCAGGTCATCGCCAGCAGCGACCGCTTGTCGGTCAACGGGCCGGTCCAGGCCTTGACGGTGCCGTAGGCGTAGCCGTTGACAAGCACGCGGTCGAACCAGCCCTTGAGCATCGCCGGCACCGAGAACCACCACATCGGCGCGGTCAGCACCAGCAGGTCGGCCTCGCGCAGCCGCTCGACCTCGCGCGCCACGTCCGGCGCCAGAGTGCCGGTGGTCACGCCGTGCTGCTGCTCCTCCATGGGCCGCAGGAACGAGCCGTTCTGGCGGCTGGTGAAGTCGTCGGCCGAGAGCTCCGGCCGGAACCGCTCGGCGTACAGGTCGGAGACGGTGACCTCGCACCCCAGCGCGGCCAGCTCCGCGGCGGCGGTGTCCTTGAGCGCCGAGCAGAACGACCGCGGCTCGGGGTGGGCGTGGACGACCAGTGCGTTCACGCAGCTACGAGCCCTGCGCCGCCTCGTCCTCCGGCACACCGATCACGCCCTGCGCCGTGAACCACCCGCGGATCGCCGCCTGGTATGCCTTCGGCTGCTCGACGAACGTCATGTGCGCCGCCTTCTCGATCACCACGAGCTGCGATCCGGCCACCTCGCGGTTGATCTCCTCGGCCTGAGCGACCGAGCACGTCCGCTCGAACCGGCCGGTCAGGATCAGCATCGGCTTCGAGATCCAGCGCAGGTGATCGACCCACTCGAAGTCGCCGTAGCCGTTGGCCGCGAAGTGCCGGAGCACCTCCGGCGAGTAGACCACGTCGTCGCGCTCGGTGAACGTGCGGTACGCGTCGCCCATCTCCCAGAAGTGGAACGGCCACTGCGCGGCCATCAGCTCGCGGGCCTGGGCGACGGTCTCGACCGTCGCCTCATCGTCCCATGACTTGCGGATCTGGTCGCGCATGCTGGCCGGCTCGAACCGCTCGATCTCGCGCTCCACCTCCGCCATCAGGGCCTCGCTCGACGCGGCGCCGCTGGAGATCACGTAGTGCGAGGCGCTGCCCCGCTCCAGCGCGTGCGCGAGGGCGACGATGCCGCCGAACGAGTGGCCCATCAGGGCGAAGGTCTCGAGCTCCATGGCGCGGGCCAGCCGGTCGACGTCCTGCGCGAACACGGTTACCGACAGGGTCTCCGGGTCGACGCGCGGTGCGCCGCCCTGGCCGCGCATGTCGACCAGGATCAGGCGCAGGCCCTGCTCGCCCAGCGGGTCGAGCCACGGCCGGAACATGTGGTGGTCGAGCCCCGGGCCGCCGTGCAGCACGATCACCGGGTAACCGTTACCTATTTCGACAACGTTGAGGACGCCCCCGTCCTCGAGCTCGACGAGACGCTCGCTGTCGCTCATCCGTTCAGCTTCCGGTAACCGAGTGCGTGCTCCGCCTGCATCATCTTGTGGATCTGCGTGGTGCCCTCGTAGATGATCGGCGCCCGCGAGTTGCGGAAGTAGCGCTCCACGGGGTACTCGGCGGAGTAGCCGTAGGCGCCGTGCACCTGGATCGCCTTGTTGGCGGCGTCGAACGCGCTCTCGGTCGCGTGCCATTTGGCCAGCGACGTCTCCTTCGTGTTGCGCTCGCCCGTGTTCTTCTTCCACGCGGCCTTCATCACCAGCAGCTTCGACGTCTCGTAGCCCAGCACCATGTCCGCGATCATGTCCTGCACGAACTGGTACTTGCCGATCGCCTGGCCGAACGTGTGGCGCTCGTTGGCGTACTTGACCGACGCCTCGAGGCACGCCCGGACGACGCCGACGGCGCCCGCCGCGACGGTGAACCGGCCTTGGTCGAGCGAGTGCATGGCGATCTTGAAGCCCTCGCCCTGCTCGCCGATCCGGTTCTCGGCCGGCACCTGGACGTTCGAGAAGAACAGTTCGCCCGTCGAGCCGGCCCAGATGCCGAGCTTGTTCGGGATCCGCCGCGCCTCGACGCCCTCCCATCCGGTCTCGACCATGAACGCCGAGATGCCGCGGTGGCCGCCGTCGGGGTCGTGCTTGGCGAACACCAGCGCGTAGTCGGCCTCGGTCGCGTAGGAGATCCAGCTCTTCTGGCCGTTCAGCACGTAGGTGCCGTCGGACTGGGGGATGGCGGTCGTCAGCATCGCCGCCACGTCCGACCCGGCGGCCGGCTCCGTCAGGCCGAAGCACCCGAGCTTCTCGCCCTTCGCCATCGGCACCAGGAACTTCTGCTTCTGCTCCTCGGTGCCGAACTTGAGCAGCGACAGCGAGTTCAGGCCGACGTGCACCGAGATCAGCGTCCGGAACGCCGACTCCCCGCGCTCGATCTCCTCACAGATCAGCGCCTCCGACACGTAGTCGAGCCCGGAACCGCCGTACTCGGGCGGGATCACCGGCCCCAGCAGGCCCAGCTCGGCCATCCCCTCGATGATCCCCATGTCGAGGTGGTGGTTGATGTCGTTCTCCTGCGCGACCGGCAGCACGCGACGATCGACGAACTCGCGCACGGTCTCCTGGATGGCGCGCTGTTCGTCGGTCAGATCGAAATCCACTCGGGGTGCTCCTTCCCTCCCAGATGGCGGAATGCCATCGCAGATCCTACGCCGGAGAGGGCCCTTGCCGCGTCAGGCCGGAGCGGGGCGGTGGTGCGCCTTGGCGATGTACATCGCTCGGTCGGCCGCGCGGAACACGGTGGGTGGATCCTCACCGTCTTCGGGGCAGGAGGCGACGCCGAAGCTGGCGCCGAGGCGGGCCAGCCGCGGGTCGCGGTCGGACGCCAACACCTCGCGCACACGGTCGACGACCGTCTGCGCTTCGACGGCTCCGGCCTCGGGCAGCAGCAGGGCGAACTCGTCGCCGCCGATGCGGAAAACGCCGTCCACCTCACGGCGGCCGTCGGCGAGCAGCTCGGCGAACCCCTCGAGCGCCGCGTCGCCGGTCAGGTGCCCGCGGGCGTCGTTCAGCTGCTTGAAGCCGTCCAAGTCGCAGACGATCAGCGAGAACGGCCGGCCGTAGCGCACGTAGCGCGCGGACTCGGACGACAGCCGCTCGCTGAACACCCGGCGGTTGAGCAGCCGGGTCAGCGGATCGTGGTCGGCCAGGAACCGCATCTCCTCGAACTGCGCGGCGGCGTCCAGCGCCGTCGATGCCTGGTTGGCGAACACGCGTAGCGCCTGAAGCGTGCGCGGGCCCGGCACCAGCCGGTTCTGCGGGTCGTCGACCCAGATCACGCCGCTCAGATCGCCTGTGAGGTCCCACAGCGGCACGAACAGCCAGTGGTCGGTCCACGCGTTGGGGCCGCGCCCGCTCATCTGCGAGTGGTACTGCCAGTGCCGCTCGTCGACCCTGCCCACCGCCTGCTCGGGCGACAGCAGGTAGCAGCCCTCGATCTCGTACTCCGGCTCCATCAGCGGCCTCAGCTCGGCCAGCGTCATCTGGCTGGTCACCGTCTCGTCGCCCAGATCCCAGCCCACCGCCGCGCGCGCGACCAGTCGGCCGGTGTCGGGGTCGGGCAGCTCGATCGCGAGCTTGGTGAAGCCGAGCGCGCGCTGGATGCCGAGGCAGACGGACTCGAGGATCGTCTCGATCGAGAACGACTCGGTCAGCTGGGACGACACCTGCAGCAGCTGCTCGAGCGCCTCCCGGTGGCGGCGGGCGGAGCCGCTCTCCTGGGCGCTCTGGATGGCCAGCGCGGCGTGGGCGGCGACCGCCACCAGCGCGTCGATGTCGTCGTCGTCAGGGTGCCTGCCGCCGGCCGGCTCGTCCACGCCGAGGATCCCCAGCAGGTGGCCGTCGGAGTGGCGCAGCGGCACCACCAGCATGTCCTCGGGGTGCCACATCTCCGGGTCGTCGACCTCCGGGATGTCCGGGACGTAGGCGTTCGGGGTCATCGCCGACCAGTCGAACGTGCCGTGGCGGATCACGTAGGCGCCGCGCCGTTCGAAGCGCTCGTCGAGGATCGGGTTCCAGACATCCCAGCCGCGGACGTCGCCGACCAGCGCCTCCAGCGCGGCCTCGCCGCCGTGGATCGCCTCGACCCGGAAGTCGTCCCACTCCGGCCGGTACAGGTTGATCACGACGACGCCGTAGCCCAGCGAGTCGGCGGTCGTCCGGGCGATCGCCGCGAGCAGCGTATCGACCTCGGCGCCGCTGCGCACCAGCCGGGTGACCTCGAGCAGGCCGCGCAGGCGGCCGGAGGCGGAACGCTTGTCGCCCGGCCCCGTCATGCGGCAAAGTGCAGCTGCTCGCCGCACCGCTTCGCGCTGTACATGGCCAGGTCGGCGGCGCGGAAGATCCCCTCGGGATCGTCGCCGTCGCGGGGGAACACGGCGACGCCGAAGCTCGCCCGCAGCCCCTTGAGGAACGCCTCTTCGGAGCCGTGGAAACCGTTCGAGATGCGCTCGACCACCGACCGCACGTTCGCCTCGTCGGTCTCCGGCAGCAGCAGCGCGAACTCGTCGCCGCCGATCCGGAACGCGAGGTCGGAGCGGCGGATGGCGCCGTCCAGCAGGCTGCCGAACAGCGCCAGAGCGGCATCGCCCGCCTCGTGCCCGTGCCGGTCATTGAGCTGCTTGAAGCCGTCCAGGTCGCACAGCACCAGCGCGAACGGCCGGTGGTAGCGGCCCGAGCGGGCGGCCTCGTCGCCGAGCCGGCGGGTGAATGAGCGGCGGTTGAACAGGCGCGTCAGCGAGTCGTGCTCGGCGAGGTAGCGCACCTCCTCGAAGTCGTTCGCCGCGTCGATCGCGGCCGCCGCCTGGTTGGCGAAAACCCGCAGCGCCTGCAGCACGTCCCTGCCGGGGATCAGCCGGTCCTGGGGATCGTCCACCCAGATCACGCCCGACAGCTCGCCGTCCCTGCCGGTCAGCGGCACCAGCAGCCAGTGGCGGTTCCACGCCAGCGGGCCGGCCCCGTTGCGCTCGGACGCGTGCACCTGGCGGTCGGACGCCAGCCGCAGGAGCGCGCTCTCGCGGTCGAGCAGGTAGCAGCCCTCGTGGCGGAACTCCGGGTCGAGCAGTCGCTGAACGGTCTCCACCGCCATCGGCGGGCCGGCCTGCAGCGACTCGATCCTCCAGCCGGTTGCGTGGCGCACCTTGAGCAGACCGTCCAGCGGGTCGACGAGATCGACGCTGACCTTGGTGAATCCCAGCGCGCGCTTGATCCCGTCGCCGACGCCGGCCAGCAGCACGTCGATCGACCGCGACTCGGTCAGCCGCGACGACACGGCGAGCAGCTCCTCGAGGCCGGCGTGGTGGCGCGCGTCCGCCGCCGCCTCCTGCGCGCTCTCGAGCGCGAATGCGGCGTGGGCGGCGACCCCGGCGAGCACCTCCAGCTCCTCGTCGGTGGGCTTGCGGCCGGACAGCGGCTCGTCCAC
>DATLLN010000067.1:0-3527 GCA_035537835.1 Gaiellales bacterium | reverse complement strand
GCGGCGGTCAGGCGCGCATCACCGTGCTGGCGCCGGACGGCAGCGCGCCCCGCAACGTACTCGTCCTGGTCGGCGGCCGGCCCGCATTGCCCTGCCTGAGATCGGCCGTAGTGTGCTTCACCACCCGCGTCCCCGCAGGCGCTGCGCAGCTGCCCCTGTCGATCGAGCGGCCGGACGGCAAGGTGGTCACGGCGCGCCTGCCGCTGCCCGCCGCAGATGCGCCGTCCGCCGCCGCGATCGTCGGCCGGACGCGGACGGCGCTGCTGCGGAAGACCTCGATGGTGATCGACAACGTGCTGTCGTCGGATCCGTCGCACAGCGTCACCACGCGGTTCGTCGTCCAGGCACCCGACCGGCTCTCGATCGACGTCACCAACGGCGCGCAGGCGCGGATCATCGGCGACGAGCGGTGGGACCGCACACAGGAGACGGACTGGAAGAAGCAGAAGACCGACCCGCTCAAGGTGCCCGATCCCTACTGGGTCGCCGGCCAGAAGGGAGCGCACGTGGTCGCGTCCACGCCGACACAGGTCGTGGTCACCCTCGCCCAGTACACCGACGTGCCGGTCTTCTACCGGCTGGTGATCGACCGCCGGAGCGGACTGGTCACCGATCTACGGATGACGACCGCGGCGCATTTCATGCACGAGCGCTACGGCGACTTCGACGCGGCGCCGCCGGTCAACCCGCCGCCGGCCTGACGGCCCGCCACGGCACGCGCGGGCCCATCGCGGCGGCGATGACGACGGCCACCCCGACGGCCAGCAGGACGTCGCCCACCGAGAAAACGGTGCCCCAGGGGAGCCAGTCCGGAGCCGCCCAGCGGTCGACCAGCCAGGGCAGGTTCGGCTGGGCGTCGCGCACGCTGTTGTTGCGCACGCCGTCGTAGGTCAGGCCCGCGCCGGCCAGCGCCGAGGGCAGGCCGGGCATGTGGCCGCCGTTGGCCAGGATGGCGGCGAGGTTGCACAGCATCCCGGCACCGGCGATCGCCATGCCGGTGAGCCGGACGTTGACCAGGGTGACGGCGACCAGGCACCCGTAGGACACGACCTGGAGGGCGGTCGCGACGCCGTCGCCGGGCTGGACGCCGATGAACGGCGGGTAGGCGATCAGCTGCAGGCCGATCGCCGCGAAGAAGAGCCACTGCGCGCGGAGGCGCAGCTCGGCAAGCCGCGAGAGGCGGCCTCCCAGCAGCAGGCCCGCGACGAGGCCGATCAGGACGGCTGGCGCCAGGAACATCCGGTCAGCTCGCCTTGGCCGTCATCTCGAGCTCGCCGGTCGAGGCGAGATGCCGCTCCAGCGCGGCCACTACGCGCGCGTCGAACTGCGTCCAGCAGCGGCGGCGCAGCTCGGCCACGGCCTCGGCCGTGCTCCCGGCGGCGCGATACACGCGGTCGGAGGTCATCGCGTCGAACGCGTCGGCGACCAGGATGATCCGCGACCCCAGCGGGATGTCCTCGCCCGCCAGGCCGAGCGGATAGCCCGAGCCGTCCCACCACTCGTGGTGATGGCGGATCCAGCGGTCGACCGGCGACACGCCGAGGCCCTCGAGCAGCCGGTACCCGAGCTCGGCGTGCTCGCGCATGGTCTTCATCTCGTCGGCATCGAGCTTGCCCGGCTTCTGCAGGATCCGGTCGGGGACGGCGATCTTGCCCAGATCGTGCAGCAGCCCGGCGAGCCGCACCTGTTCGACGGTCTCGTCGTCCAGGTCCATCGCCCTGGCGATCCCGACCACCAGCCGGGACACGGACTGGGAGTGCGCGCCGGCGTACACATCCTTGGCGTCCACCACCTTGATCAGGCTCTCGGCGGCGCGCAGCCTGGCGTGCCGCTCGGCCGCGGCGGCCAGCTCGTCCGGCGTGTACACGCGGACGACGTTCGGGCTGTAGACGCACGATCGGTTCTTGCCGTGATCCTTGGCCCAGTAGAGCGCACTGTCTGCGACCCGCAGGAGCTCCTCGCGGTCGGCGGCGCTGGCCGGGTACGCGGCGATCCCGGCGCTGACGGTGACCGGCTCGCCGTGGGCGAACGAGGTCTGCCAGAGCCGCTCGTGCAGCCGCTCGAGAGCGTCGTACGCTGCGTGCTCGTCGACCTCCGGCAGGAGCAGCGCGAACTCCTCGCCGCCGATCCGGTAGGTGCGCTCCGTCCCGAACTCGTCGCGCAGCAGGTCGGCCAGCGTCTGCAGCACCTGGTCGCCCACCGGGTGGCCGTAGCGATCGTTGATCGACTTGAAGTCGTCGATGTCGACCAGCGTCAGGGCCAGCGGCGCCTCGGCCTCGGCCGCCCCGGCCAGCGCCTCCCGCAGATCCGTGTGGAAGGAGCGGTGGTTGCCGAGCAGCGTCAGGCCGTCCGTCTCCGCCTGGCGCGTCGCGATCACCGTGCGGTAGGCGTAGCGCTGGTACAGGGCAAGGGCGAACATCGGCCCGGCCAGCAGCAGCTCGAGGATCGGGCTGATGTTCCAGAGCGCCGCGGCCAGCGCGGAGATCAGCGCCATGATCGCGGACGCCGGGCCGGAGTGGCGGATGTAGTCCTCCAGCAGCACGCGTACGTCCGAGCCCTGGTACAGCGCCACCGCCGTGGCGACCAGCAGCACGTTCGCGCTGACGTAGATCGCGCCGCCGGCCAGCACCAGCGCCGTCAGCCGCAGGTACTGGGCGTCGCTGCCCGTCAGCGCGTGCCAGCCCAGCAGCCAGGCCGGGATCCCCGAGAGGAAGACCGAGATGGCGTATGCGGACGAGTTGAACGCCATCCGCAGCTTCGGCGCTCCGGCGACCAGCTGGGCGGCGCCCATTACGACGAATGCCGACAGCGTCGCGTACTGCCATCCGAACAGCACCTGGGACGCCAGCAGGAAGACGAACGCCAGGGAGGCGCTGCGCTCCCCCGACTCGTCCAGCGGCACGGGTTTGAACTCGGCCGCCAGCGCGGCCAGCGCAAACACGACGACGCCCACCACGGTGTCGGCCGTGGGGGGCGTCGCAATGATCGTCGCCACCGATCCGGCGATCACCGGAACCGACGCGACGATGACGAGCGTCAGATACCGGAGCAGCCGGGGAGGGTACATCTGGGACGTGGTGGGTGGTGACTCGGGCGCCACAGGGGATCCCTGGTCTTATCGGTCAGAAATCACCGGTGGCTGAAGTGCTAATTCGGGCTGTTCAGCCCCACTTGAAACCGGCGCCGCCGGCAACCGCATACGCCGCGATCGCACCCATCACGAGAGCGACACGCGTGAGCTTCCACTTGATCATCGGAGCACCTCCCTTCGAGCCTCGGAGCGTTGTCTGATGCGAGATCGGAGTCGCCTGCGAGTTCCACCGCGCCGGTCTGCCGCCGGCATCTGCGGCGGGTCAGCGGGAGGCGTCGGGGGAAACCTCAGAAGCGTTGGTCACGTGATAGCGACCACCTGGGAGGAGCGATTCCCCCATCTGGGGGATCAGCCCGACGCTCAGGGTTCCGAAATGACGCCGCTCGGCGAGATGTGCGGCGCGCGGGCCCCGATGTCCTCGCGCGAGAGCTGCGAG
>DATLLN010000066.1:0-11613 GCA_035537835.1 Gaiellales bacterium | reverse complement strand
GCTCTAGACTGCGTGCGAGTTCCCGGTGGGCGACGGCGCCCGGCGGGGAGAGGCGACGGCGCCTCCAAGCGACACCGCACGTGTCACTTGGGGGCGTTTTTTATGCCCGGATTCCGGGAGAAGGGAGCACGATGGGACCGGTCAAGGAGACACCGGCGGGGACGCCGGCCGAGCTGCGGGAGTGGGTGCTGCGCGAAGCGGACGAGGCGGAGGTGAAGTTCATCAAGCTGTGGTTCACCGACGTCGTGGGCAGGCTGAAGAGCTTCGCGATCACGCGTGAGGAGCTCGACGACGCGCTCGCCCACGGGATGGGCTTCGACGGATCGTCGGTCACCGGGTTCAACGCCATCGAGGAGTCGGACATGATCGCCATGCCCGACCCGTCGACCTTCCGGATGCTGCCCCGGCAGTCCGGCGAGCGGTCGGTGGCCAGGATGTTCTGTGACGTGCGCACGCCCGACGGCGACCCGTACGAGGCGGACTCGCGGCACGTGCTGCGCGGCGCCATCGACCGGATGCAGTCGCTCGGCTTCGACAGCTTCAAGATCGGGCCGGAGCTCGAGTTCTTCCTGTTCCGGATGGACGCCGACGGCACGCCCCACACGCTCGACGGCGGCGGGTACTTCGAGGAGACCACGGCCGACGCCGCGGTCGAGCTGCGCAAGAAGATCGTGCTCGCCCTCGAGGAGATGGGCATCCCGGTGGAGTACTTCCACCACGAGGTCGGTCCCAGCCAGCACGAGATCGACATCCGCTACGCCGACGCCCTGACCATGGCCGACCACTGCATGACGTACCGCAGCATGGTCAAGGAGGTCGCACAGGCCAACGGCGTGTATGCGACGTTCATGCCGAAGCCACTGTTCGGCGAGAACGGCTCGGGAATGCACACGCACCAGTCGCTGTTCATCGGCGGCTCGAACGCGTTCTTCGACGCCGACGACCCGTGGTACCTGTCCGACGTCGCCAAGAGCTTCATCGCCGGCCAGCTGCGGCACGCCCGCGAGATCTCGCTGCTCTTCGCCCAGTGGGTGAACAGCTACAAGCGGCTGGTGCCGGGCTATGAGGCTCCGGTCTACGTCGCCTGGTCGCGGCGCAACCGCTCGGCGCTGATCCGGGTGCCGCTGTACCACCCGGGCAAGGAGAAGGCGACGCGGGCGGAGATCCGCTGCCCCGATCCCTCCTGCAATCCGTACCTGGCGTTCGCAGCGCTGCTCCACGCCGGCCTCGAGGGCATCGAGCGCGGCTACGAGCTGCCCGATCCGATGGAGACCAACCTCTACGAGCTGACGACGCCCGAGCGGCGGTCGCTGGGCATCGAGTCGCTCCCCGAGTCGCTGGGCGAGGCGATCGCGGCGGCCGAGGAGTCCGAGCTGGTCGAGAAGGCGCTCGGCCCCGAGCTGCGCGACCGGCTGGTCGAGCTGAAGCGCCGCGAGTGGGACGAGTACCGCGTGCAGCTCACGCAGTGGGAGCTGGACCGCTACCTGAGGGTGCTGTAGACGGAAGAGCACGGGGTCAGACCCCTCCGTTGCCTTCGCAACCGAGTGGGTCTGACCCCACTACACTCGAGCCGTGATTGCGGACCGGACCGCCCGCCACCTGCAGCTGATGACGGACACGATCGCGGCCGTCAACTCGTCGCTCGACCTGGACGAGGTGTTCCAGCAGATCGCCTCCAAGGTCGCGGCCGCGCTGGACACCGACGCCTGCTACGTCTACCTGTACGACGAGGCCCGCGACCGGCTCGAGCTGCGGGCGACGCACGGCGCCCGGTTCGACGATCCGGCCAACCGGCCGCGGATGCGGCTGGGCGAGGGGATCACCGGCACGGCGGCGGCGACGGGCCGGCCGGTGCTGCTGGCGCACGCCGCGCACCTCGACCCGCGGTTCGTGTCCTTCCCCAACCTGCCCGAGGAGGAGTACGAGTCGATCCTCGCCGTGCCCGTGCTGGCCCGCGACCGGCTGGAGGGTGCGCTCAACGTGCGCACCCGGCTGCCGCGCGCGTTCGCCGACGACGAGGTCGAGCTGCTGTGCGCGATCGCCGGGCAGGTCGGCCAGGCGATCGAGAACGCGAAGCTCTACGACCGGCTGCAGCGGCGCGTGTCCGAGCTGGAATCGCTGACCGTTCGCGAGATCCACCACCGCGTCAAGAACAACCTCCAGACCGTTGCCTCGCTGCTCCGCCTGCAGGCGCGGACGCTGGAGGACGAGCCGGCGCAGCGCGCCCTGGACGAGAGCGTCAACCGCATCCTCTCGATCGCGGCGGTGCACGACCTGGCAACGGCCAGCCACGACGACGACATCGACTGCGCCGACCTGCTCGGCCGGCTCGAGGTGACGCTCGGACACGGGCTGGGTGGCCGTCCGGTCGCCAGCTCGCTGGAGCCGGTGACGCTGTCCGGCGCCCGGGCGAACGCGCTGGCGCTGGTCTTCTGCGAGCTGTTCGGCAACGCCGTCGAGCACGGCACCGGTCGGATCGAGGTCACGCTGCGCCGCGACGGCTCCAGCGTCGAGCTGGTCGTCGCCGATGAGGGGCCCGGTCCCTCGCCGGAGCGCAGCGACGGCATGGGGCTGACGATCGCCCGCGAGCTGGTTCGCGAGGAGCTGCGCGGGCGGCTCGAGCTGCGGGGAAGGGCGGTGGCACGGTTTCCGGCCGAGTCCTGATCGCCGAGGACGAGACGATCATCCGCCTGGACATCCGCTCGATGCTGGAGCGGGCCGGCTTCGATGTTGTGGCCGAGGCGCGGGACGGCCGCGAGGCCGTCGAGCTGGCGGCCGAGCACGAGCCCGACCTGGCGGTGATGGACGTCAAGATGCCGGAGCTCGACGGCATCGAGGCCGCCCGCCGGATGCTCGAGCGGCGGCCGCTGCCGATCGTCATGCTGACCGCGTTCTCCGAGGCCGACCTGGTCACCCGGGCGGTCGACGCCGGCGTCTTCGGCTACCTGGTGAAGCCGTTCCGCGAGACCGACCTGCTGCCGGCGATCGAGACGGCGCGGGCCAGGCACCGGGAGCTGGTCGAGCTCCAGGAGGAGTCCGGCTCGCTGCGCGACGCGCTCGAGGCGCGCAAGCTGATCGAACGCGCGAAGGGGCTGCTGATGGAGAAGGACGGCATCGGCGAGGACGCCGCGTTCGCCCGCATGCGGGCCGCCAGCCAGCGGACGGGCAAGCCGCTGCGCGAGATCGCCGAGGCCGTGCTGGCCGCCTTCGACCCGGCTACTTGACGAGCGTCAGGGGCGGGCGGCCGATCAGGCTCATCAGCCGGTGGGCGTCCGCCTCCTCGAGCCGGCCGGACACCTTGGTGCGCAGATCGTCGTACCAGACCGCCCCCTGCTCGGAGACGAACGCGATCACCGGCTTCGCCTCGTCGAACCGGCGCAGCATCATCGGCCGGACGAGCGCCTCGTCGAGATAGGTGACGTCGACCAGCACCAGGTCGGCGCCGAACTCGTCCGCCGCCTCCTCGAACGCATCGCCCGGGAACGGCACCGCGGACACGTCGGCGTAGTCCGACAGCGGGCCGGACAGGACGTCCATCATCAGCGGCGTCAGCCCCACCAAGAGCACGCGTTTGCTACGCCTGGCGGAACGCCGTGGCCTGCGCTGTCGACCCCCCATTGGTCAAGTCTGCGTCCGGATCGCCGGATTTGCAAGCCGGGATCGACAGCGTGAACGTGGCTCCCTGTCCGGCTTCGGACGTCGCAGCCGCTTCGCCGCCGTGGGCCTCGGCGATCGATGCCACGATCGACAACCCGAGTCCGCTGCCGCCGCTGGCACGCGATCGCGAGGGGTCGGCGCGGTAGAAACGCTCGAACACCCGGGGCAGGTCCTCGGCGTCGATGCCGGGGCCTCGGTCGGCTACCTCGACGGTCACGAACTGTCCGTTGCCGGTCACGGCGACGGTGACCGGGGTGCCCTGGGGCGTGTGCGCGCGGGCATTGGCCAGCAGGTTTCCGAGCGCCTGGCGGAGCCGCAGCTCGTCGCCGGTGACGATGGTCTCGCCGTCCACCCGCAGCTCCACGGGCCAGTCGGGGTGGAGCATCCGCGCGTCGTCCGCCAGGTCGGCGGCGATCGCTCCGAGGTCGACCGGCTCGCGCTCCAGGGGCCGTCCCTGGTCGAGCCGGGCGAGCAGCAGCATGTCCTCGACCAGCACGCCCATGCGCGCTGCGTCGTCCTCGATCCGGCGCATCACGACGCGCAGGTCCTCCGGCCGGTCGGACGCTCCGCGGCGGAACAGCTCCGCATAGCCGCGCACGGACGTCAGGGGCGTCCGCAGCTCGTGCGAGGCATCGGCGACGAACTGGCGCAGCCGGTTCTCCGACCGCTCCCGCTCCGCGAACGCGCGCTCGATCTGCGCCAGCATCTCGTTGAGCGCAACGCCCAGCCGGCCGACCTCGGTGCGCGGATCGCTGTCCTCGATGCGCTGCGAGAGGTCGCCGGCGGCGATCGCCCCGGCCGTCTGCTCGATCCGGCCCAGCGGGCGCAGTCCGAGCCGCACCAGGATCAGCGCGAGCACACCCACGGCCACCAGCGCGATCGCGCCAACCAGCAGCTCGATCATCGTCAGCCGCTGCACAGTGCTGTGGACGTCGTCGAGCGGGACCGCGATCACCAGCGTGGCCGATCCCGACGCGATCGAGTCCGGTGGGGCCACCGACGCCGCATCGACGGCCTGCACCCGGTAGTCGTCGATCGTCGAGATGCCTGTGGGGGCCGAGGCGAGGAAATCGGGCGTGCGATGGTTGCCGGTGCCGACGTAGCGAACGCCGACCACCCCGCCCTGTGGCGTGACCAGGGCGACGTACGACCTGGACGGCAGGGAGTTCGCCAGGTTGCGAGCTGCGCCGGGGTCTCTGTCGCCCAGCGAGTAGAGCGCGGGCACCTGCGCCGATGCGAACTGCTGGTCGACGCGATCGACGAGGAAGGAGTCGAGGTAGTGGCGGGTGGCGATGCCGGCGCCCAGCAGCCCGAGGGCCACCAGGAGGACGCTGATCGCGGTCAGCCTGAACCGCAGCGACATCTACGCCCGCCGCGGCCGGAGCGAGTAGCCGAACCCGCGCACGGTCTGGATCAGCGGGTCCTCGCCGCCGCCGTCGACCTTCTTGCGCAGGTAGCTGATGTACGTCTCGACGACGCTCGAGTCGCCGCCGAAGTCGTAGCGCCAGACATGGTCGAGGATCTGCGCCTTGCTGACCACCCGGCCCGCGTTGGCCAGCAGGTAGCGGAGCAGGTTGAACTCCGTCGGCGTCAGCTGGATCAGGCGGTCGCCGCGCGTCACTTCGTGGGCGTCCTCGTCCAGCTCGAGGTCGGCGTACCGGAGCACGGCCCCGTTCTCCTGGCCGCCGCGGGTGCGGCGCAGCACTGCGCGCACGCGGGCCACCAGCTCCTCGAGGCTGAACGGCTTGCCGACGTAGTCGTCGGCTCCCAGCGTCAGCCCATGCACCCGGTCCTCGGTCGAGTCGCGAGCCGTCAGGAAGAGCACCGGCACGGGCGTCGAGCCGTTGGCGAGCCGCCGGTAGACCTCGAAGCCGTCCAGGTCGGGCAGCATCACGTCGAGGACGACGATGTCGGGCTGGAACGTGCGCGCGGCTGCACCGCGGCCCGCCCGTCCGCCGCCGTCTCCACCTGGAAGCCCTCGTAGCGCAGCACGGTCGAGACCAGCTGTGTGATGCTCTCCTCGTCGTCGACCACCAGGACGCGTGCGGGTTCGGATGCGCTCATGTGGAAGACGGTAGGCCCGCTGTCTGAGGATTTGCTGTGAACCGGGTGGGAACCTCACATGGAACTCCCAGCCGCGTCGCGGTTCTCGCCCAGGATGACGGGGCACGATCGATGGCATGAACCACCTGAAGGGAGCCATCATGAAGCTGCTGCGCCCGTTCGCCGGCATCGCGATCGCGGCCGTGCTGGGCGCGGCCGTCGCAACCGCCGTCGTCCACCAGACCACCGGCGGCACGACCGTCGTCAACCGCACCGTCACGACGCCGGCAGCCGCCAACGCCGCGGACACGACCTCCACCACGACCACCGTCAACGACGTCTACCGCCGGTCGGCGCGCAGCGTCGTCGAGATCACGGTGACGACCTCGTCCTCGGGCAGGGGCGGCGAGGGGCCGTTCGGCCTCCCCCAGCAGGGCTCCGGCACGGCACAGGGCACCGGCTTCGTGATCGACTCGAACGGGGACATCGTCACCAACCACCATGTGGTCGAGGGGGCGACGTCCATCAAGCTGACGTTTGCAGACGGGACGACGGCCGACGCCAAGCTGGTCGGCTCGGACGCGACCACCGACCTGGCGGTTATCCATGTTGACGTCTCCTCCAGCGAGCTGCACCCGCTCTCGTTCGGCGATTCGTCGGCGCTGCAGGTGGGCGACGCGGTGGTCGCCATCGGCGATCCCTACGGCCTCGAGAACACCGTCACGGCGGGCATCGTCAGCGCGCTCGACCGGACGATCACGTCGCCCAACAACCATCCGATCGGCGGCGCGATCCAGACCGACGCGGCGATCAACAGCGGCAACAGCGGCGGCCCACTGCTCGACCTGAGCGGCCGCGTGATCGGCGTCAACAGCCAGATCGAGTCGTCGTCCGGCGGCAACATCGGGATCGGCTTCGCGGTGCCGTCGAACACGGTCAAGTCGGTGGTGGCGCAGCTGATCGCGGACGGCAAGGCGACGCACCCGTACCTCGGGGTCAAGCTGTCCGACTCGTCCGATCCCGCGGGCGCGAAGGTGAGCGAGGTTGCTTCCGGTGCGCCGGCGGACAAGGCCGGGTTGCAGAACGGCGACGTGATCACCGCAGCGGACGGCTCGACCGTCACCTCGTCCGACCAGCTGGTCGCGGCGCTCGCGGCGGACCGCCCTGGCGACCGCGTGCAGCTGACGGTGGCGCGCGGCGGCTCGACTCGCACGGTCACCGTGACGCTGGGAAGCCGGTCGTGAAAAAACGGGGTCAGACCCCGATTTTTCAGCCGGCGTGCAGTTCCCACTGGCGGTACAGGTGCGCCAGCTCCTCCTGCAGCGAGCGGTGGCGCAGGCCATCCTCGGAGAGGGCGTCCGGATCCGCGTACGCCTCGGGCTGCGAGAGCCGCGCCTCGATCCCGCCCAGCTCCTCCTCGAGCGCCTGGATCTGCCCCTCGAGGCGGGTCGCCTCGCGCGCCTGGCGCTGAGACGGCCTGGCCGATGGCGCCTTGGGCTTCGGCTTCGGCTTCTCGGGCGCCTTCGGGTGATCGACGGCCGGTTCGTGATCGCGGGCGTACTCACCGAACGCGCCCTCGCGCAGGCGCAGCCGGCCGTCCTCGATCGCGATCGTGCGGGTGGCCAGCGCCTCGATCAGCGCGCGGTCGTGGGTGACCAGCAGCACGGTGCCCGAGTACTCGGTCAGCGCGTCCTCGAGCGCCTCGCGGCTCTCGATGTCCAGGTGGTTAGTCGGCTCGTCGAGCACCAGGAAGTTGGCGCCGGACACCACCACGCGCGCCAGTGCGAGCCGCCGCCGCTCGCCGCCTGACAACACCTCCACGGGCTTCTCGACCTGCTCGCCCGAGAACAGGAAGCGGCCGAGCACGTCGCGGGCCTGCGGGCCGGTCAGCCCGGTGCCCTGCACCATCGCGTCCACCAGCCGGAGGTGCTCGGGCAGCTCGACCGCGTGCTGGGAGTAGTAGGCGACGGTCACGTTGTGCCCGATCTTCACCCTCCCTGTCTCGGGCGGCGTCTCGCCCAGGATCGTCTCGATCAGCGTGGTCTTGCCGGCGCCGTTGCGCCCGATCAGCGCGACGCGCTGGCCCCGCTCGATGGCGAAGTCGGCGTCGCTGACCAGCGTCCGGCCGGCGACCACGACGTCCAGCCCGGAGACCTCGAGCACGACCCGCCCGCTCCGCCGGGGCTGCGGAAACCCGAACCTCAGGGAACGGCTCTGCGTCGGCCGGTCGACCCGCTCGATGCGCGCCATCGCCTTGAGCTTGCTCTGGGCCTGCCGGGACTTGGTGCCGTAGCGGAAACGGTCGACGAACCGCTGGAGGTGCGCGAGCTCCTCCTGCTGGCGCTCGTAGAGGTCGGCCTGCTGCGCGAGCCGCTCGGCCTTCTCCCGTCGCCAGTGCGAGTAGCTGCCCTTCGTCAGCCGGCCCTTGCCCCGCTCGAGCTCGAGCACGGAGGTGGCGACCGACTCCAGGAACCAGCGGTCGTGGGAGACGAACACGACGGTGGCATCGAGGTCGTCGAGGTACTCCTCGAGCCACTCGATGGAGTCGACGTCGAGGTGGTTGGTCGGCTCGTCGAGCAGCAGCACGTCCGGGCCGCCGGCCAGCGCCCGGGTCAGCGATGCGCGGGTCAGCTCCCCGCCCGAGAAGGTGTCGAGCTCCCGGTCGAGGTCGTCCGGCGTGAACCCCAGCCCTCGTGCGATCGACTCCAGGCGCGCGCGCCAGCCGTAGCCGCCTGCCCGGTCGAACGCCGTCTGCGCGCGATCGTACGCTCCCAGCGTCTCGGGCGCGGCGTCGCCCTCGGCCATCCGCCGCTCCAGCTCCCGGAGCCTGCCCTCCAGCCCGGACGCCTCGGCGACGCCCTCGCCGACGTAGGCGCCGAGCGTCACGCCGCGCGCCAGCGGCGGCCGCTGGTCATGCAGGGCCGCGGTCATGCCGGCCGGCATCGACAGCGTGCCGGTGTCGGGCGCGAGCTCGCCCGCCAGTATTCGCAGCAGCGTCGTCTTGCCGGCGCCGTTCCGTCCGACCAGCGCCACCCGGTCGCGGGGGCGGAGGATCGCCGAGACATCGCGCAGCACGTCGTCTGCGCCGTAGGACAGCGCGACCTGCGTGAGGTGAACGGCGCTCATCGCACGCGCAGGACGACCTTGCCGAACCGGTCGGCCTGGGCCATCCGATCGTGTGCCTGGGCGGCGTCCTCGAGGCGGTGCACCGAGTCCACCACCGGCCGCCAGCCCGCGCGCTGGACGTGGGCGAGCAGCGCGTCGAACTCGCGGGGGCTGCCCATCGTCGTGCCGTGGATGTTCCACTGGCCGAAGTACAGCGAGGAGAGCTCGATGTCCGCCGTCTCGCGCATCGTGTCGCCGAAGCTGACCAGCGTGCCGCCGACGCGCAGGCAGCGGAAGATGCCCTCCCAGGCGGGGCCGCCGGCGCTGTCGACCGCGATGTCGATCTCGCCCAGCTGCTCGGGCCACTCCGGGTCGGTGTAGACCACGCCCGCCGAGGCGCCCAGCTCGAGCGCCCGGTCGATCTTCCACTGCGCCGACGAGGTGACCACGACCTCGGCGCCCAGCGCCTGGGCGATCTGGACGAGGAACGTTGCCGTGCCGCCCCCGGCGCCGGTGACCAGCACCCGCGCGCCGCGGGCGACCCCGCCGCGCGTGACCAGCGCCCGCCACGCCGTCAGCCCGGCCAGGGGCAGCGCCGCCGACTCCTCCCACGAGAGGCGTGTCGGGCGGGGCCGCAGGTTGGCCGTGGGCACGGCGATCAGCTCCGCGTGCGTGCCCTGGTGCGGCACGCCCAGGATCTCGCCGTCCGGCCCCGGGCCGTCCTCGCGCTCGCCCCAGCGCAGGTAGGGGACGATCACGACCTCGTCGCCGGCGGCGGTCAACCCCGCCGCGTCCGACCCCAGCACGAGGCCCGGCTGCGCGCGGTCGCCGGTGCGGATCCACACGTCGCGGCGGTTCAGTGCGGCGGTCGAGACCTCGACCAGCACCTCTCCGCGACCCGGCTCCGGGTCGGGCACCTCCTCCATGCGGACGACCTCTGGACCGCCCGCACCGGTGATGATCGCGGCACGCACAGCCCCGTATCATGCCCCAGATGCCAGGGCCCGATACCAGCTTCCTGTATCTCTCCCAGGAGGACGTGGTCGCCGCCGGCGGCCTGGACATGGCCGCGGTGGTGGATGTGATCGAGCGCGCGTTCCGCGTCAAGGCCGACGGCCAGGTCGTGATGCCGCCGAAGGTGATGATCACCTGGTCGGACGAGCCGGGCACGGAGGAGCTGCACGGGCGGATCATGGTCATGCCCGCCTACGTCGGCGGCGACTTCGACGTCGCCGGGCTGAAGTGGATTCCCAGCGTGCCCGGCAACCCGGCCCGCAACGGGCTGCCGCGGGCGAACGCGCTGGTGCTGCTGTCCGATCGCGAGACCGGCCTGCCGCTGGCCGTCATGGACGGCACCGTGGTCAGCGCCATGCGCACCGGCGCCGTCACCGGCGTGGCCGTCAGGCACCTCGCGCGCGAGGGCGACAGCGTAGCCTGCCTGCTGGGGGCCGGCGTGCTGGCCCACACGCAGCTCGATGCGCTGCGGGTGGTCATGCCGGCGCTTCGCGAGGTGCGGGTGTTCGACCCCGACACGGCGCGGGCCGAGCGGTTCGCCGAGCGCCGGTCCGCGGCCACCGGGCTGGCCGTCGCGGCGGTCGCATCCGCCGAGGACGCGGTGCGCGGGGCGCAGGTCGTCGTGCCCGCGACGATGGCCGTCGAACCGACCCTCCAGCCCGAGTGGCTCGAGCCGGGCGTCACGGTGGTGCTGGTGTCCAGCTTGGACGGCCCCGAGTCGCTGCACGCCGCCACCGATCTGCTGGTGGTGGACGACTGGGTGCACGAGTCGACGCACGAGGGCCGGTACGCTTGCCGACTGGTCGAGGCGGGGATCGTCGATGCGTCGGGCGACGAGGCGGTCGAGCTGTGCGACGTCGTCGCCGGCGGGCACCCGGGGCGCTCGGCGGCCGATCAGCGGATCGTGGTCTCCCCGGTCGGGCTGGGAATGGACGACGTCACCACCGCCAAGCACGTCCTCGACCGCGCGATCGCGGCCGGGCTGGGCACCGAGCTTCGCCTGCGAACCGGGCCTCCGGTCTGGGAGTGATCGGCGGCCCGCTCCTGCGGACGGCCGATGGGCGGCTGTTCCTGGCCGCCCAGCTGATGGATTCGCTGTCGGCGGGCATCTCGCTGGTCGCGCTGCCCTGGCTGGTGCTCGACGCCGGCGGCACGCAGTCGCAGGCGGGCGCGGCCTTCCTGGCGGGCACCCTGCCCTACGTCGTGCTCGGGCTGAACGCCGGGCACGTCGGAGACCACCGCCCGCGCAGCCGGGTGATGGTGACCGGCACCGCCGTGCAGACGGCCGCGGCCGCGGTCATCCCACTGGGGCTGGCCGGCGGAGTGGCCGTCGAGGACATGCCGCTGGCGCTGATCTACGCCGCCGCCCTGGTGGTCACCGCGGGGCGCGTGTTCGTCGACGCCGCGGCCTTCGGCGCCATCGCCAAGCTGGTCGGCGGCGGCCACTTCGTCCAGGGCCAGTCGGCGCTGTCGTTCGTGTGGTCGCTCGGCTTCCTGGTCGGCCCGGCGGTGGGCGGGGCGCTGATCGGGCTGGTCGGGATCTCCGGCGCCCTGTGGGTGCAGGCCGTCGGCTTCGCCGTCGCCGTCGGGCTGATGGCGTCCATGCGCGTCGACCTCGGCCCCGACCCGCACCCCGATGCGGGCGGCGAGGGCGTGCTGGCCGGACTCAGGCTGGTCATCCGCGACCCGGTTCTGCGTTCGCTGACCGCTATCGGCATGGCGTGGAACCTGACCACCAACGTGATCTACTCGCTGATCGTGGTGTTCGCCCGCCACGACCTGTCCGCGGACGCC
>DATLLN010000065.1:0-3544 GCA_035537835.1 Gaiellales bacterium | reverse complement strand
AGCCGGTCGATCAGCACGGAGGCGACGGCCTCCGGCGCGTCCTCGGTGCGGCGGCCCAGCTCGACCGCGCGGACGGCGTCGCCGCCGATCGCCGCCGGCAGGAACTGGCCCGCGAACAGCGACACGAAGTACGTGCGGGTCAGCCAGCCGATCGGCATGTGGATCCGCTTCGCGCGGAGCAGGATCTGCCACCGCCAGGCCATCATGGGCACCGTCACCAGGTTGACCGCGATCGCCGCCAGCACCCACCAGCCGTCCGCCTCGGTCAGCGTGTCCCAGATGCTCGCCGGGTCGCTCACCCACAACAGCACGACCAGCAGGATCAGCGAGAGCAGGCCCTCCAGCCCGACGCGTGTCCGCCGGCTCATCTGGTGAACGCTGCGTGGAGCTTCGCGACCGCTCCCAGCGCGTCGTCGATGTCGCTCTCGTCGTGCGCCGCCGACAGCGGGAGCGACAGCACCTCGGCGCCCGCGCGTTCGGTCTCGGGCAGATCCTGCGCGGGCAGGTGCTCGCGATACCACGTCAGCTGGTGCACCGGAAGGAAGTGCAGGCCGGTGGAGATGTTCTCGGCCATCAGCGCCTCGGCGTAGCGGTCGCGGTCGCCTCCGGCCAGGGCCGGGTCGACGCGCACGATGTACAGGTGATGGGCGTGGACGCCGATCGGCGGCCGGGCGATCGGCTCGATGCCGGCCAGCCCGGCGATGCCCGCGTCGTAGCGCTCGACCAGCGTTGTCCGGCGGGCATGCAGCTTGCCGATCCGGTCGAGCTTGGGCAGCGCCATCGCCGCCTGCAGGTCGGCCAGGTTTGCCTTGTAGCCCGGGCGGACGACGTCGTAGTGACCGAGGCTGCGGTTCTGCAGCCGCTGCCATGGATCGCGGGTGATCCCCTGTGCGCGGAGCAGCCGCATGGTCGTCGCCGCCGCGTCGTCGGACATGGTCGCGATGCCGCCCTCGCCGCCGGCGAGGCTCTTGGTCGCGTACAGCGAGAAGCAGGTGAAGTCGCCGATCGATCCGACCTTGCGGTCGCCGACCGTCGTCTCGACGGCGTGCGCGGCGTCCTCGACGATCACGATGCCGTGGTCGCGGGCGGTCGCCTCGATCGCGTCCATGTCGCACGGCGCCCCGGCGATGTGCACCGGGATGACCGCCTTCGTCCGCCCGGTGACCGCGGCGGCGAACGCGCCCGGGTCGAGGTTGAGCGATCCGGCGTCGATGTCGGCGAACACCGGCACGGCGCCGGCGTGGATGATCGCGTTGGCCGTTGCCGGCCAGGTGAACGAACTGGTGACCACCTCGTCGCCCTCGCCGACGCCGGCCGCGACCAGCGAGAGGTGCAGCGCCTCGGTGCAGGACGACGTGGCGATCGCGTGAGGCGATCCGGCGTAGACGGCGAACCGCTCCTCGAGCTCGCGGACGCGCGGGCCGGACGTCAGCCAGCCGGAGCGCAGCGTCTCGGTGACGGCCTGCACCTCCTCGTCGCCGATCACGCCGGGTGAGAACTCGAGCAGCGTCGAGCGGGCGGGTTCTCCGCCGTCGATCGCAAGCCGTGTGGAGACCCTGCTCATGTCACCTCGAAGCTGACCGCTTCCGCTGCCGTTCGAGCTTGCGCGAGGGCTTCCTCCCGTGTCGGCGCCGTGCGGATCACGTAGCCGGCCCGGTCGGTCGCCACGCGCAGCGGCCCGTAGACATGCCCGGGAGGATGATAGAACGTGGCCTCCGGCGGCCCCGACACCCCGGCCAGCACACCCGCCGGCGCGCGCAGGAACTCGATCACGCATGCGGGGCCGGCCGAAGGCGCGAGATCGCCCTCCTGGACAGGGATCCCGAGGGCTGCACGGACGGCGGCGGTGGCCAGGTCGACACCTGTGGCGATCCGCACGAGCTCTGAGTCATGGCCGCCGCCCAGGCGCGCCGCGACCTCCATCACCCGCGGCCCGTCCGGCGACAGCACGATCTGGGTGTAGGTCGGGCCCGAGCGGATCCCCAGAGACGCGACCGCCGCGTCCGCCGTCCGGGCCGCCGAGGCGTCATCCAGGCCGGACGGGAACACGTGACGCTGGGCGACGCCCGCGGCGCCGTCGAAGTGATCGCGGGCGGTGACCGCGGCGACGTGGTGCCGGCCGTCCACCGCGAACCCGTTCACCGTCACCTCCGGGCCGCGCACGAACTCCTCGTACAGGACGACGCCCGCGCGCGAGGCGCGCCGCGCCCTGGCGGCAGCCTCGGCGAGCTCGTCGCCGTGCGAGACGATGCTCATCGCCCGCTGGCCCTGGCGGTCGGCCGCCTTGACGACGGCCGGAAACGACGGCGGGCCGGCCAGCGACCAGGCGGGCTGGGGGACGCCGGCTGCCGCCAGCCGCTCGCGCAGCGCGAGCTTGTCGGTCGCGATCTGCGCCGTCGCCAGGTCGAGCGGGTGCGGCAGGTCGAGCTCCTCGGCCACCTCGGCGGCCACCCGCACCGGCCAGTCGGTGCCCGGGGCGATCAGGCCGCGGGCTCCCGCCTCGCGCGCCGTCCGCAGCACGCCCTCGACGTCCTCCGACGAGACGGCCACGTCGCCGCGCGCAGGGTTGGCGTCGCAGACCACCGTGCGCACGCCCAGCGCCTGCGCCGCGTCGATCGCGTGGCGCTGCGCGGGACCGCCGCCGAGGACGACGAGGGTCAGACCGTCTGCGCGGTCTTCTCGCCGGCCAGGACTGCCGTCCACCATGCCGGATTGTCCCGGTACCACGCGATCGTCCGGTCGAGGCCGTCCTCGAACGAGATGCTCGACCGCCAGCCGAGCAGCTTCGCCGCACGGTCGGTCGAGCCGATGTGCGTGTCGACCTGGCCCGGCCGGTCGGCGATGTGGTGCTTGAGGCTGTCGGGCTTGCCCAGGGAGGCGAGGATCATGTCCGCGATCTGCTCGACCGACTCGTCGATCCCGGTCGCGACGTTGATCGTCTCGCCGACGATGTTCTCGAGCGGCACCTCGCACGCCCGGGTGATCGCCTCGGCAGTGTCAAACACGTGCAGCCAGTCGCGGCTCGCGGTGCCGCCGCCGTGGATCGTCAGCGGCTGGTCGGTCAGGGCCTGGATGATGAACCGCGGGATCACCTTCTCGGGGTGCTGGTACGGCCCGTAGTTGTTGAACGGGCGGATGATCGTGACCGGCAGGTCGTACGTGCACCAGTACGAGTAGGCCAGCCGGTCGCCTCCCGCCTTGGTGCCGGCATACGGCGAGCGCGGGTTGAGGGGGTGATCCTCCGTCATCGGCTCCGATTCGGCGGTGCCGTACACCTCGGACGACGAGATCAGGATGAAACGCTCGACCGGGTGCTCGCGCATCGCGTCCAGCAGCACCTGCGTGCCGACGACGTTGGTGGTGACGAACTCCGAGCCGCCCTCCTCGATCGACTTGGAGACGAGCGACTCGGCCGCCGCGTTGACGATCACGTCGACGCCGTCCAGCGCCTCACTGACGTCGCGGACGTCACGGATGTCGCCCTTGATGAACCGCAGCCGGTCGTGGTCGATGACGTCGTCGAGGTTGGCCAGGTTGCCCGCGT
>DATLLN010000064.1:0-2180 GCA_035537835.1 Gaiellales bacterium | reverse complement strand
TCGTAGTCGAGCGGCTGGCCGACGATCTCTTCATCCTGCGCCTTCCCGGGGAGACCAAAGTCGTCGCGCACGTCGGCGCTGACGGCGTCGTGCTGGTGGATGGCGTGTCGGCGGGGGCGTCGGGCGCGTTGCTGCAGGCGGTGGCCGCGCTGCCGGGTGCCCGGCCGGTGCAAACGATATTCAATACTCACTGGCACCCCGAGCACACCGGCGCCAACGAGCTGCTGGGCAAGGATCGCAAGGCAATCGTCGCGCACGAGAACACGCGCCTGTGGCTGTCTACCGACGTCGCCTGGCCGTGGAACAACCGGCGGTTCACGCGGCTGCCGGAGGTCGCCCGGCCGAACAAGACCTTCTATACGACCGGCCAGCTCAGCCCGGCCGTGAAGTACGGCTACATCCCTGACACCGCGCATACCGACGGCGACCTGTACGTCCATTTTCCCAACCACAACGTGCTCGCGGTGGGCGACGTGATGTCGGGGCAGGGCTGGCCGGTGGTGGACTACATCACCGGCGGCTGGATTGGCGGCCTGGTGGGGGCGCATCAACGGCTGCAAACGCTGGCGGACGCGCAGACCAGAATCGTCCCGGCCCGTGGGCCAGTGCTCAGCTTGGCCGATCTGAAAGCCCACGCCTCCATGTACTCGACGATCTACGATCGACTATCGACCATGCTCAACAAGGGGCGCGGACCGGCCGAAGCAGTCGAGGCCAAGCCGACCAAGGAGTTCGACGCGCAGATGGGGAACGGCGACGAGTTCGTGCGCCGCTCCTTCGAGAGCCTATGGGGGTATCTCTCGCCCGACGCATAGGCGCCCAGAGATGTCACGCATGACCATGTATCCGCGCTGCTCCTACGCCCGCCCGAAGGGCGGCCAAAACAGACACTGCCCTAGCGAGGCGGAGCCTGCATTGGCCAGAGGCGGAGTCTCGCTAGCGCTTTCGCTGGCCGCGCTGATGGTGACGGCGCTGCCCGTCGCGTTTTCCGCGCAGGTCACGCCGGTGGCTCGAGCCACGCGGGCAGCTGTGACCGCGCCGGCTGCCGACGCGCAGCTGGCGACCGTCAAGCAGTACTGTGCCGCCTGCCACAACGACCGCACCAAGATGGCGGGGGTGAGCTTCGACGGCCTGACGGCGCAGAGCATCGCGCAGAACCCCGACCTGTTCGAGAAGGCGGTGCGGAAGCTGCGCGGCCGCGTGATGCCGCCGCCCGGCGCGAAGCAGCCCGAGCCCGCCGCCGTCGATTCGCTGGTGACGTGGCTCGAGACCTCGCTCGATGGCGCCGCCAGCCCGGCCTATCTCCGCGACAAGACCGGCCTGCAACGGCTCAATCGCAAGGAGTACGCGAACGCGGTTCGCGACCTGCTGAACGTCGAAATCGACGCCGCCGAGCTGCTGCCGGCCGACGACGTCGCCGACGGCTTCGACAACATCGCGACGGCGCTGCAGGTGTCGCCGTCGTTCATCGAGCAGTACGTGATCGCGGCGCGCTCGGTCGCGGTGAAAGCCATTGGCCGGGCGGACGCGCGGCCCGGCGGCTGGACGTTTCGTGCCGCTTCCGGGACGCAGCTGACGCACGTGGCCGGCCTGCCGCTCGGCACCCGCGGCGGCATCCTCGCCAACGTGGATCTGCCGTCGGACGGCGAGTACGTCGTGGACATCGCCGACATCGTGACCAACATCTGGGGCAGCGGGATGGAGTTCGAGAACCCGCTGGTCGTGACCCTGGACGGTAAAGTGGTGTACGAGACCGTCATTGGCGGCGAAGAGGACATGAAGCTCTACGATCAGGTGCAGAACGGCGCCCTGGACAAGCCGAACTCCCGCCTCAAGAACATCCGCTTCACCACCACCGCCGGCCCGCACCGGGTCGGCGTGGCGTTCCGGCGCCGCACCTTCGCCGAGTCCGATGACGTCCAGCAGATGTTCGCGCCCGGCGGCGGCCAGGACCGGATGTACCGCATCAACTCCTTCCAGGTCCGCGGCCCGTTCAATCCGAAGGGCGTGAGCGCGACGCCGAGCCGCGACCGTATCTTCGGCTGCTATCCGCCCACGGGCTCGACGCCGGCGGCGCAGGCGAAGTGCGCGCAGACGATCATCGCGTCGCTGGCCCGCCGCGCCTACCGGCGCCCTGTCTCCGCCGACGACACCGCCGAGCTGTTCAAGTACTACGAGCA
>DATLLN010000063.1:0-2310 GCA_035537835.1 Gaiellales bacterium | reverse complement strand
CAGCACGGGCGCTGCGGTGATCTTCGCCGCCGCGTCCTTCACCGATTTCCTCGACGGCTACCTCGCCCGCCGCTACGCGGTGCAGTCGCGGTTCGGCCGGCTCGCCGATCCGCTGGCCGACCGGCTGCTGATCGACGTCGCGCTGATCCTGCTCGTCTGGCACGACCGGCTGGTCTGGTGGCTGGCGCTGCCGGTGCTGCTCCGCGACGTGCTGCTGGGGATCGTGTTCAAGCTGCGCCACGAGGCGACGACCGTGCAGGTCAACTTCACCGGGAAGACCGCGACCGCCGTGATCATGGCGTCACTGACACTGCTCATGCTGACCAGCGCCGACTGGCCCGAGTTCGTGTTCGCCGCGGGCATCGTGCTGGCCGTCGGCGCAGCGGTGATGTACCTGAGATCCCCGCAGGGAGGGCTCGAATCAAAGCCGTCGTGATGGCAGGCGGGGAGGGCACGCGGCTGCGGCCGCTGACCTCCAACCAGCCGAAGCCGATGGCGCCGATCGTCGGCAAGCCGTGCATGCAGCACATCATCGAGCTGCTGCGCACCCACGGGTTCGACGACATCGTCGTCACCGTCGCCTACCTGCCGCAGGTGATCCGCGGGTATTTCGGCGACGGCGACGAGCTGGGTGTGCGGATGCAGTACTCGGTCGAGGAGTCGCCGCTGGGCACCGCCGGCAGCGTGCGCGCCGCGGCGGAGCTGCTGGACGACACCTTCCTGGTGATCTCCGGCGACGCGCTCTGCGACTTCGACCTGACCGCGCTGGTCGCCCACCACCGCGAGCGGGGCGCCGCCGCCACCATCGCCCTCAAGCGTGTCGACAACCCGCTCGAGTTCGGCGTCGTGATCACCGACGAGGAGGGGCGGATCGAGCGCTTCCTGGAGAAGCCGTCCTGGGGCCAGGTCTTCTCCGATACGATCAACACCGGCGTCTACGTACTCGAGCCCTCGGTGCTGCGCGCGATCCCCGAGAACGAGCCGTACGACTTCTCGAAGCAGCTCTTCCCCGACCTCCTGGAGCGCGGCCGGCCGCTGTACGGGTGGATCGCCGAGGGCTACTGGCAGGACGTGGGGACGCTGGAGCAGTACAGGCAGGCCAACGACGACGCGCTCGACGGCAAGGTCGCCCTTGACATCCCGGGTATCCGGCTGCGCGAGAACGTCTACCTGGGCGACGGCGTGCAGCTGCCGGAGCTCGGGCAGATCGAAGGCCCGGCCTACATCGGCAATTTCTCGCGGATCGACGCCGGCGCCCGGATCGAGTCGTACTCCGTGCTTGGCAACAACGTGGTCGTCAAGGACGGCGCCACGACCCACCGGTCGGTGATCGACTCTGGCGGCTACATCGGCCCCGGCGCACGGATCGAGGGCGCCGTCCTGGGCAAGCGGGTGGACGTCCGCGCCCACGCCCTGATCAACCCCGGCGCGGCCATCGGCGACGAGTGCTCGATCGGCGCGGAGGCGGTGCTCCAGCGCGGGGTGCGCGTCTACCCGTTCAAGACCATCGAGCCCGGCGCGGTCGTCCACTCCAACCTGATCTGGGAGTCGCGGGGCCTCAACACGCTGTTCGTTCGCGACGGTGTCAACGGCCTGGTCGGCGTCGACATCACACCCGAGGTCGCCGCCCGCATCGCCATGGCCTACGGCACGACGATGCCGGTAGGCACCCGGGTGGTCGCCAGCCGCGACGCTCACCCCGCCTCGCGGATGATCAACCGGGCGATCGTCGCCGGCCTGGTGTCGACCGGCGTCGCCGTCTCCGACCTGCGGATCGCCATGCCGGCGGTCGCCCGTCACCAGCTGAAGGGCGACGACAAGGCATTCGGCGTGCACGTGCGGATCGCCGACGACGACCCCGAGGTCGTGCAGGTGCGCTTCTTCGAGGCGCCGGGAACGGTCGCGGCCGAGTCCACGCTCAAGCGCATCGAGCGCACGTACTCCCGCCAGGAGTTCCGGCGGATGACCAGCGACGCCATCGGCCGGGTGACCTATCCGTCGCGTGCGTCCGAGGCCTACATCGACGACCTGCTCTCGTCGGTGGACGCCGACGCGATCCGCCGGCGGGCGCCCCGGCTCGTCCTCAACTACGGCCACTCCCCGGCATCGCTGATCGTGCCGTCGCTGATCGGCGCGCTGGGCGTCGAGCTGATCGGCCTCAACGGCTTCGTCGAGACCTCGGACATCCGCGCGTCCACGACCCGCGAGGACGCGGTCGTCGAGACCAGCCGCGTGGTGACGGCGGTGGGCGCCGACATCGGCGTTGTGATGGACGTCTCGGCCGAGCGGATCTGGCTGGTCGACGACCAG
>DATLLN010000062.1:0-8798 GCA_035537835.1 Gaiellales bacterium | reverse complement strand
CCTCTGCCGGCCAGCCGGCGGAGCATCTGTCTGGCAAAGCGCATACCTGACCGGGTGATCGCCCGCCGCGCAGCCGGATTGAACGGGTACCGGCCGCCTTCGGACGCCCGCGTTCACTACGATCCCGGCATGCGGGAATGGCCGACGACGACGGAGGTCGCGCCCTCGATCCTGTCCGCCGACTTCGCCCGGATGCGCGACCAGGCGGCGGAGGTGCTGGAGGCGGGCGCGCGGGTGATCCACATCGACGTGATGGACGGCCACTTCGTCCCGGTGATCACGTTCGGCCCGAAGATGGTGGCCGACCTGGCCGACCTGATCCACGAGCACGGCGCCCTGGCCGACGTGCACCTGATGATCCAGCAGCCGGAGCGGCACATCGAGCAGTTCGCCGCGGCCGGCGCCGACAGCATCACCGTGCACGTCGAGACCTGCCCGCACATCCACTACACGCTGGACCGGATCACGCAGCTGGGCTGCCGGGCCGGCGTCACGCTCAACCCGGGCACGCCCGTCGAGGCGGTGTGGGAGGCCTCGCGCTACGCGGACGTCCTGCTGTGCATGAGCGTGAACCCGGGGTGGGGCGGCCAGCGGTTCATCCCGGCGACGCTCGACCGGCTGCCCCGCCTGCGCGACTACGCCCGCGGCCGGGGCGACGACGGCGTTGCCGTTGAGGTGGACGGCGGTGTCAACCGGGACACCATCCGCGACGTGTTCGACGCCGGCGCGAACGTCCTGGTGGCCGGATCGGCGATCTTCGGCGCGCCCAGCCCGGGCGAGAGCTTTCGCGAGCTGACGGGCATCGTCGCTGCGGCCGGCGACCCGGCCTGGGTGTGACCCCGGCCGACGAGGCGTTCCTCCGCCGCACCCTGGAGCTCGCCGAGCGGGGAAGGCGCACGGCTGCGCCCAACCCGGTGGTCGGCTGCCTGCTGGTGCGCGACGGCGAGGTGCTGGCCGAGGGCTGGCACGAGCGCCCGGGAGGCGAGCACGCCGAGGCGATGGCGCTGCGGCTCGCGGGTGACGCGCGGGGGGCGACCGCCTACGTCGGCCTGGAGCCCTGCAGCCATCACGGGCGGACGCCGCCGTGCGCCGACGCACTGGTCGCAGCCGGCGTCGCGCGGGTCGTGATCGCCGCGCTCGACCCCAGCCCCAAGGTGGACGGCAAGGGCCTCCAGCGGCTGCGTGCCGCGGGGGTCGAGGTCGAGATGGCGGCCGGCGAGGTGGAGGCGGCCGCCCGCCGCCAGAACGCCGAGTTCCGCACGTTCCACCTGCTCGGCCGCCCGCACGTGACGTACAAGGCGGCGGCCTCGCTGGACGGCCGCACGGCGACGGCCGCGGGCGAGTCCCAGTGGATCAGCTCGCCGGAGAGTCGCCGGCTGGTGCACGAATGGCGGGCGTGCGCCGGCGCCGTGGCGGTCGGCTCCGGCACGGCCGTCCGCGACCGCCCGCAGCTGACGGCGCGCGACGTCGATCCCCCCGCCGAGCGCCAACCGCTGCGGGTCGTGTTCGACCGGGGCGGCCGGATCGATCCGGCGACCTGGGACGGTGTGGTCGCCCGGGGCGACGCAGGGGAGGAGCTCGCTGCGCTCGCCGCCAGGGGAGTCACCTCGGTGCTGGTCGAGGGCGGTGCGACGTTCGCCGCGGGGCTGCTGGCGGCCGGGCTGATCGATCGCGTCGCGCTGTTCGTCGCACCGCTCGTGCTGGGCGACGGACCGGGGGTGTTCGCCGGCTGGGCGGCGGGCTCGCTGGCGGACGCGCCGGCCGCGGTGCACCTGGAAGCGCGCCCAGTGGGGCCGGATATCCTGCTGGTTGCCGAGCTTCGGGAGGTATGAGGTGTTCACGGGCATAGTGGTCGAGCTGGGGAAGGTTGTGCAGCCCGCGCCCGACCTGGTGCTGGAGGCGCCGCTGACGGCTGCCGATGCCGCCGCGGGTGACTCGATCTCGATCGAGGGCTGTTGCTTGACGATCACCACGGCCGATCCGCCAGTGCTGCGCTTCCATGCGGTGCCGGAGACGCTGCGCCGCTCGACCCTCGGCGGCCTGCGGGCAGGCGATCGGGTCAACCTCGAACCGGCGCTGCGCGTCGGCGACAGGCTGGGCGGCCACTGGGTGCAGGGCCACGTAGACGGTGTCGGCAGCCTGGTATCGGCGACACCCGAGAGCGAGGCGGTCAACCTGCGCTTCTCGGCGCCCGCCGAGGTGCTGCGCTACACAATCGAGAAGGGCTCGATCACCGTTGCCGGCGTCAGCCTCACCGTTGTCGACGTCGACGACGAGGGGTTCTCGGTGACGGTCATCCCGCACACGCAGGAGGTCACGTCGCTGGGGTCGCTGCGACCCGGCAGCCCCGTCAACCTGGAGGCTGACGTCTTCGCAAAGTACGTGGAAAAGCTCGGATTTCCGAGGGCCTCTGGTACCATCGAGGGGGTGCCCCGATGACCGTCGACCAGCGCTACAAGGAGCTCTATCCGGAGCTCGACAGCTCGCCGTTCGCCACCGTTGACGAGGCGGTCGACGAGATCCGCGCGGGCCGGATGGTGGTCGTCGTCGACTCGCCCGATCGCGAGAACGAGGGTGATCTGGTGATGGCCGCCGAGTCCATCACGCCCGCCGCGATCAACTTCATGGCCACCCACGCCCGCGGCCTGATCTGCCTGTCGCTGACGCCAGAGCGCTGCGACGAGCTCGGCCTGACGATGATGACCGACCAGAACCGGACGCGGTACGAGACGGCGTTCACGGTCTCGATCGAGGCACGCGACGGCGTCTCCACCGGCATCTCGGCGGCCGACCGCGCGCACACCATCCGCGTCGCCGTCGACCCGGAGGCCAAGCCGGGCGACCTGGTGCACCCGGGGCACGTCTTCCCACTGCGCGCACGGCCCTACGGCGTGCTCGAGCGCACCGGCCAGACCGAGGCGTCGGTCGATCTCGCCCGCCTCGCCGGCCTCCAGCCCGCCGGCGTGATCTGCGAGGTGATGAACGAGGACGGGACGATGGCCCGCGTCAAGGATCTGGTCGGCTACTGCGAGCGGCACGGGCTGAAGATGATCACCGTTGCCGATCTGGTCGCCTACCGGCACCGCCGGGAGAAGCTGGTCGAGCAGATCGCCGCGGCGCAGATGCCCACCCGCCTGGGCGAGTTCGTCGCCCACGGCTACCGCTCGCTGATCGACGGCCAGCAGCACGTCGCGCTGGTCGCCGGCGACGTCAACGGCGCCGAGGACGTGCTCGTCCGGGTGCACTCCGAGTGCGTCACCGGCGACGTGTTCCACTCGCTGCGCTGCGACTGCGGCGAGCAGCTGGAGCGGGCGCTGGCGCAGATCTCGGCCGAGGGCAGGGGCGTGCTGCTGTACCTCGCCCAGGAGGGCCGGGGCATCGGCCTGTTGAACAAGCTTCGCGCCTACGAGCTGCAGGAACAGGGGCTGGACACCGTGGACGCCAACCTGGCGCTCGGGCTGCCCGTTGACTCCCGCGACTACGGCGTCGGCGCGCAGATCCTCAGCGATCTCGGGCTGACCACGATCCGCGTGCTGACAAACAACCCGCGCAAGATCGTCGGCCTCGAGGGCTACGGGCTGACTGTGACGGAGCAGGTGCCGATCGTCGCCGACCCGAACCCGGTGAACGCGGACTACCTGCGCACCAAGGTCGAGCGGATGGGCCACACGATCACGCACCAGGGCCGCAGGCTCGAGCCGCCCGAGGGCGTGCCCGCGCCGTTCACCGAGTCCCCGCTCGGGTTCACCTCCCCGTGAGCGAGGCCGGCGCAGGCGAGATCCGCGTCCCGGATGGCTGCCACCAGATCATCGGCCGGCCGGCGGACGACGTCAGCGTCGCGGTCGTCGCCTCCCGGTACAACGCCGAGGTCGTCGAGCGCCTGCTGCACGGCGCGGTCGAGGCGTTGGAGCGAAACGGCGTCGATCGCGACCGGGTGACCGTCGTGCTGGTGCCGGGCGCCTGGGAGCTGCCGCTGACCTGCCGGCGGCTCGCCGAGGCCGGCGGGCACCACGCCGTCGTCACGCTGGGCTGCGTGATCCGCGGCGACACGCCGCACTTCGACTACGTCTGCGCCGAGGCCGCACGCGGGATCACCGAGGCGTCGCGCGACACGGGCGTCCCGGTCGCGTTCGGTGTGCTCACCTGCGACGACCAGCAACAGGCGGACGATCGCTCCGGCGGCCGGCTGGGCAACAAGGGCGAGGAAGCGGCCGAGGCGGCGCTGGAGATGGCCGGGCTGATGCGCACCCTGCCGCGGTCCCGCCATTGAACCTGCCGGAGACCGGCCCGCTGCTGGACGCCGGGGATCTGGTGCTGCGGCCGCCGCTGGATGCCGACCTGCCGCGGCTGATCGAGGCGTTCGCTGACGCCGAGGTCGCGCGGATCTCGGCGATGTCCCGGTTCGGCGAGCCGCCCTACGGCGAGACGCACGCCATCGCCTGGCTCGACCGGCAGCGCGAGGCGCGGGCCGACGGCCGGCGGATGATACTGGCGATCGAGCTGGACGGCGGCCTGGCCGGCACGATCGACATCGACTTCGCGAATGCCGGACAGGGCCGGGGCGAGCTCGGCTACTGGGTGACGGAGTCGTTCCGCGGTCGCGGCGTCGCGCGCCGCGCGATCCGGCGCGTGTCCGACTACGCAATCGGCGAGCTCGGGCTGGCTCGGATCGAGATCCTGGTCGAGCCGCACAACGAAGCGTCGTGCCGGGCCGCCGCGGCCGCGGGCTACACCCGCGAGGGCCTGCTCCGCCAGTTCCTCGAGTTCGAGGCGCAGCGGCACGACCTCATCATGTACTCGCTGTTGCCGGGGGAGTGACGGGGCTCAGACGGCCTTCTGCACGCGGCCGCTCTTCAGGCAGCGGGTGCAAACGTACGCCCGGGTGGGCGACCCGTTCAGCAGGATGCGGATGTGCTGCAGGTTCGGGTTGAACCGGCGCTTGGTGGCCACCATCGAGTGGCTCCGGTTGTTGCCGAAACCCGGCTTCTTGTTGCAGATCACGCACACCTTGGACATGGCGGCGCGCAGTATAGCCTGCAACTCGGGCACACAGCAGCACGTCATAGTGGGCACCGATGTCCTCCGCGCCGCTGTCCATCGTGCCGTCGCCCGAGGTCGAGGGCGAGCTCGTCATCCCCAACGAGGTGATCGCCCAGATCGTCGGGCTGACCGTCCTGGAATGCTACGGCGTGGTCGGCATGGCGGCCCGCAGCCTGACCCAGGGCGTCGCCGGGCTGCTCTCCCGTGAGCGGATCGACCAGGGCGTGGCCGTCCGCCGCGAAGGCGACGCGCTGGCCATCGATCTGTACGTGATCGTCGAGTACGGCCTGAACCTGGCGGAGGTCGCCTCGACCGTCCGCTCGCGCGTCCAGTACACCGTGGAGAAGCTGACCGGGCTGACCGTGGGCGCCATCCAGATCCACGTGCAGGGCGTCCGGCGCACTCCATGACCGGCGATGCGGCCGCCACGGCGCTGACGCTCGCGCGTGGCGGGCAGGCCGCGCTGGAGATGCACCGGCAGCGGATCGACGACCTCAACGTGTACCCGGTGCCCGACGGCGACACCGGGAGCAACCTGCTGGACACCGCAATCGCCCTGACGGACGGCCTGGCCGAGCTGGGCGACGATGCCGGCCGCGAGGAGATCGCCCGCGCCGCCACGCGCTCCGCCCTGATGGGTGCCCGCGGCAACAGCGGCGTGATCCTCTCGCAGATCGTGCGCGGCTTCGCGGAGTCGCTGGGCGCCGAGCCGGCGGCGATCGACGGCCGCGCGGTGGCCCGGGCCGTGCGGGCGGCTTCGGAGAGCGCGTACCACGCCGTCCGCCAGCCGGTCGAGGGGACGATGCTGACCGCCGTCCGCGAGATGGCCGAGGCGGCCGAGACCGCTCCCGATCTGCCGCTGCCGGCGCTGCTCGACCGCATGCTGGAGGCCGGCGACCGCGCCGTCGAGCACACCCCGCAGCTGCTCGCCGCGCTCCGCGACGCGGGCGTGGTGGACGCGGGCGCCGCCGGGCTGGTCGAGTTCGCCCGGGGCGCGGCGGCCGCCTCGCGCGGCGAGCGGATCACCGCGCCGGCGTCGATCTCGGCCGCGCGCCCGCTGGGCGTCGAGGCGCTGCACGCCGAGCCCTCGCGCTACCGCTACTGCACCACGTTCCTGGTCGAGGGCGACGGGATCGACGCCGCAGGCCTGGAGCGCGACCTGGATGCCCTCGGCGACTCGCTGCTGGTGGTGGGGGAGCCGCCGACGGTCAAGGTACACGTGCATACCGACGATCCGCCGGCCGCGCTCGCTCTGGGCCTGGCGATGGGCGTCGTCGACCGTGTGGAGATCGCCAACATGCACACCCAGACGGCCGAGCGGGAACGGCGCCTGCGGGTGGTCGCCACCCGCCCGGCGACCGCGGTCGTCGCCATTGTCGCCGGTGAGGGCAACGAATCGGCGTATCGCGCGGCGGGGGCGTCCCGGATCGTCGCCGGCGGCCAGTCGATGAACCCTTCGGCCGGTGAGATCGCCCAGGCCATCGCCGCGGCCGACGCGGAGGGCGTCGTCGTGCTGCCGAACAACGGCAACGTAATCCTGGCCGCAGAGCACGCGGCAGCGCTGGCCGACCGGCCGGTGCGGGTGGTGCCGACGCGGTCGGTGGCCACCGGCCTGGCGCTGATGGAGGGCTACAGCCCGTCCGCGCCGCTGGGCCAGATGGCCGATGCGATGGCCAGGCGCAACGCCTCGCTTCGCTACGGCGAGCTGACCGCGGCCGTTCGCGACGCCCGCGTCGACGGCGTCGCTGTCCGTGACGGCGAGCATCTCGCGCTGGTCGACGGCCGCGTCGTCGCCTCGACCGGCGATCCCTCGGCGGCCGCCGACGCCATGCTCGGCCGGCTTGCGGAGGACGGCGCCGAGCGCATCGTGCTGCTGCGCGGCGATGCCGACGCCTTCGACCCCGGCCCGTGGCTGGCCCGCGCACGGCTGGCCCACCCCCAGGTGCAGCTCGAGCTACGCGACGGCGGCCAGCCGCTGTACCCGCTCCTGGCCTGGGCCGAGGGGCGCGGGCTGCTGACCGCCGAGAACACGGCGCTGGTGCTGGACTCGACCTCCGACGCCGGTGCGCCGCAGGGGCTGCCCGCGAACTGGCGGGTGGTGCCGCTGTCGGTGCGGTTGGGCGACCGCAGCTACCTGGACTACGTCGAGATGCCGCCCGAGGAGTTCTACCGCCGGCTGCCGCTGGAGGCCGACCTGCCGCAGACCGCTGCGCCGGCGCCCGGTGCGTTCCAGGCGGCGTTCGAGGAGCTCGCCGGCTACAGCCGGATCTTGGTGCTGCCCATCTCGTCCGAGGTGTCGGCGACGTCCCGCAGCGCCGAGCTGGCCGCCCGCGAGCTCGACCCGGGCGGCGAGCGGATCGCCGTCCTCGAGACGCACGCGGTGTCGGCCGCGACGCTGCTCTTGGCCGACGGGCTGCAGCGGCTGCTCGTCCGCGGGGTGCCCGAGAATACGGTGGTGACCTGGTTCGAGGAGGCGAAGGCGCGGCTGTCGCTGTTGTTCAGCGTGGAGACCCTGGAGTTCCTGCGCAAGGGCGGCCGCATCGGCCGTGCTCAGGCGGCGGTGGGCGGGCTGCTGCGGGTGCGCCCGCTGCTGACGCTGCAGGATGGCGAGGTCGCCTCGTACGGCCGGGTGCGCGGCGCGTCGCGTGTCCTGCCTGCGTTCGAGCGCTACCTGTGTGAACACCTGGCCGAAGGGCAGCCCGGGCGGATCGCGCTGTGCCACGCCCGCAGCCCGGCGGCCGTCGAGTCGCTCCAGGAGATGATCGCCCGCGCGCGCCCCGCAGCGTCCGTCGACCACGTGCTCGAGCTGGGGGCGGTGGTGGGCACGCACGGCGGTCCCGGCACGGTCGGCATGGCGGTGCTGACCGGCGAATGACGCTCCACGGCTTCGCCGGCGCGGCGCTCGACGGGCCGCCTCCCGAGCCGGCAACCGCACCGCGCCCGTCGCACCTCGAGGAGCCGCCGCCGGGGGACAAGCGGCTGCGCTCGGGGCTCGCGGCGATGCGGCCGCGTCCGCTGCGCACGGTGGGCGACGTGCTCGAGCACGTGCCCTTCCGCTACGAGGACTACCGGGATGCGATGCGCATCGCCGACCTGCGCCCCGGCGAGCAGGCGACGATAGTGTGCACGGTCGATTCGATCCGGATGCGGCCGACCCGCCGCCGCAACCTGGCGATCGTCGAGGCCCGGGTGCACGACGACTCGGGGGCCGGGCTGGTGGTGTGGTTCAACCAGCGCTACCTGGTCAAGCAGCTGACGCCCGGCACGGTGATCTCGGTGCGCGGCGAGCGGCGCGGGTCGATCGGGGCGGAGATCTCCGCGAAGAGCCACGAGGTGCTCGGCGACGGCGCCGAGGCGCTGCACACACACGGGATGGTGCCCGTCTACCACGGCAGCGAGGCGGTCACCAGCCGCCGCCTGCGCACGCTGGTGGATGGGCTGCTGGGCCACGCCGGCGACGCGCCGGATGCGCTGCCCGCCGACCTCCGGCAGCGGCGCAGGCTGCCGCTGCGACGGGATGCCACCCTGGCCGCGCACCGGCCGGACGAACCCGCCGACGCCCGGACGGCGAAGAGCCGGCTGGCGTTCGACGAGCTGTTCCTGCTCCAGGTCGGGCTCGTCCGCCACCGCCGGCTGCTGGAGGGGATGGCCGCGGCCCGGTCGCTGGGCAAG
Source organism: Gaiellales bacterium (assembly GCA_035537835.1). GTDB lineage: Bacteria > Actinomycetota > Thermoleophilia > Gaiellales > JAICJC01 > DATLLN01. The sequence goes on along the minus strand of DATLLN010000062.1, from coordinate 86 downwards.
CCCGGCGAGCTGGTCGGCCGGTACCTGGAGCAGCTGCCGTTCGTTCCGACCAAGGCACAGGCGCGGGCGATGCGCGAGATCGACCG
>DATLLN010000061.1:0-3388 GCA_035537835.1 Gaiellales bacterium | reverse complement strand
TCGCCGGTGCCACGATCCTGGTCGGCGGCGACCCGGGGATCGGCAAGAGCACGCTGATGCTCCAGGCCGCCGCGGCTTTGGCCGCAGCTGGCCGCGAGGTGGTCTACGTCAGCGGCGAGGAGTCGATCGAGCAGATTCGGCTGCGCGCCCGCCGGCTCGGGCTCGCCGACACTCCCGTCCGGCTGGCCAGCGCCACCGCGGTGGGCGACGTGCTCGCCACCGTCGACCGGCCCGGGCGGCCCGATCTGCTGGTGGTCGATTCGATCCAGACCATGTGGGTCGACGGGCTCGATCAGGCGCCGGGGACGGTCACCCAGCTGCGCGCCGCCGCCCAGGCGCTGATCCGCTTTGCCAAGCAGCGGGGCACCGCGGTGCTTCTGATCGGCCACGTCACCAAGGACGGGCAGCTGGCAGGCCCGCGCGTCCTCGAGCACATGGTCGACGCCGTGCTTTACTTCGAGGGCGAGCGCGGCCACGCGTTTCGCATCCTGCGCGCGGTCAAGAACCGCTTTGGGCCGGCGAACGAGATCGGCGTCTTCGAGATGGCCGAGGCGGGCCTGGTGCCGGTCGCCAATCCCTCCGCTCTGTTCCTTGCCGATCGCGAGGAGGGCGTCGCGGGCTCGGCCGTGCTCGCCGGGATCGAGGGTAGCCGGCCGCTGCTGGTCGAAATCCAGGCGCTCGTCGCGCCCAGCGCCCTCGCGACACCAAGGCGCGCGGTGGTCGGCTGGGACGGCAACCGCCTGTCGATGCTGCTGGCCGTCCTCGAGGCCCGCTGTGGTCTTGTGATGAGCAACCGCGACGTCTATCTCAACGTCGCCGGTGGCCTTCGGGTGCAGGAGCCGGCTGCCGATCTCGCGGTGGCGGCGGCGATCGTCTCGTCCGAGCTCGGCCGCCCGGCACCCCCGTCAACGGTGTTTTTCGGCGAGGTCGGCCTCGCTGGCGAGGTGCGTACGGTGGGCCATGCCGAGGCGCGGCTCAAGGAAGCTGGCAAGCTGGGGTTCGCGCGTGCGGTGATGCCGGGCGCGGCAGCCGACCTACGTTCAGCCCTCCGATTGGACGGGCTGACGCGGCTGACCGAGCTGGCCTCATTCCTGCGCAGTGCAGGCGGCGGATCATGAGCGGCGTCCAGCTCACCCTGTTCGACATCATCGTGATTGTAGTCGTGTTGCTGTCGGCACTGGCCGCCCTGATGCGTGGGTTCGTGCGCGAGATCCTCGGCCTCGCGAGCTGGCTCGGAGCCGCGATCGTGGCCTTCCTGGCGTTGCCCTACGTAGGACTTCTGGTCCGGCCGGTGATCGCCGGCGAGGCGCTGGCCAACGGGGTCGCGGCGGTGGCGGTGTTCCTGGTGGCGCTGGTCGCCCTGAAGATGTTGAGCGGGATGGTGGTCAGTGCCGTCGAGGGCAGCGCCGTCGGCCCGCTCGACAAGGCGCTGGGCCTCGCCTTCGGTGCGGCCCGCGGCGTGTTTGTCGTCTGTGCGGTCTACCTTGCCGCCGCCTACCTGATCAAACCGGACCAGCAGCCCCAGTGGGTGCGCGACGCCTATCTGGTCGGCCCGGTGCAGGAGGGCGCGCACCGGATCGAGGTTCTACTACCGGAGGCCTACCGGCCACGCCGACCAGAGCCCGCGCCGGCGACTGCGGGCGGCCAGGGCTACACCGATGCCGAGCGGCAGGCGCTCGAGAAGCTGGTCTCGCCGCAACCCTGAGGTCCGATCCCTTGTCCTTTGAGTCCTACGACGACGACAAGCTGAAGGAAGAATGCGGCATCTTCGCTGCATTCGGACACGAGGGAGCCTCCGCCCACACGGCACTCGGCCTGCACGCGCTGCAGCATCGCGGCCAGGAGGCGGGCGGGATCGTCAGCTTCGACGGTATCCATTTCCACAGCCATCGGGCGGTCGGGCTGATCGGGGACACATTCAGCCGACGCGCGGTGATCGACGGGCTGCCGGGCCATGCCGCGGTCGGGCACGCCCGCTACTCCACCACGGGCGCCAGCATGCTGCGCAACGTGCAGCCGCTGTTCGCGGATTTCGCCTTCGGTGGGCTCGCGGTCGCGCACAATGGCAACCTCACCAACGCCATGCTCCTGCGACGGCGGCTGGTCGAGGAAGGCTCGCTGTTCCAGTCGACCAGCGATACCGAGGTGATCATCCACCTGATCGCGCGCAGCCAGCGCCAGAGCATCGTCGAGCGCGTGGTCGAGGCGCTGTGCGAGGTCGAGGGCGCCTGGTCGCTGGTAGGGCTGTTCGACGACGGGATCCTGGGTGGCCGCGATCCCCTCGGCGTTCGACCACTGGTGCTCGGCCAACTGGACGGAGCCTGGATTCTCGCCTCGGAGACCTGCGCGCTCGACATCCTGGGGGCGGAGTTCGTGCGCGACGTCGAGCCTGGCGAGATCGTGCTCATCGACCGCGACGGGGTGCGCAGCCTGCACCCGTTCGCCCCCGAGCCGCGGCGCTTCTGCATTTTCGAATATGTCTACTTCGCGCGGCCCGACAGCGTGGTCGAGGGCATGGGCGTCTACGACGTCAGGAAGCGGATCGGCGCCGAGCTCGCGCGCGAGAGCGGCGTCCCGGCCGACCTGGTCGTGCCGGTGCCCGACAGTGGGGTGCCGGCCGCGATCGGCTACGCCCAAGAGTCCGGTCTGGGCTTTGAGCTGGGAATCATCCGCAACCACTATGTCGGCCGCACCTTCATCGAGCCGGCGGACCACATCCGGCATCTGGGCGTCCGGCTGAAGCACAACGCCAACCGGGTGACGCTCGCCGGCAAGCGGGTCGTCCTGGTCGACGACAGCATCGTGCGCGGTACCACCTCGACCAAGATCGTGGGCATGGTGCGCGCGGCCGGGGCGAGCGAGGTCCACATGCGCGTCGCGAGCCCGCCCACCACGCACAGCTGCTTCTATGGCGTCGACACGCCCGAGCGCAGCCAGCTGCTCGCGGCCAACCATACGGTCGAGGAGATGGCGCGCCTTATCGGCGTCGACAGCCTCGCCTTCCTGTCGATGGACGGCCTCTACCGGGCGGTGGGCGAGGCGCGCCGCGACCGGATGCAGCCCCAATACGGTGATGCCTGCTTCTCCGGCGACTATCCGACCAGGCTCGCCGACCTCGACGGCGAACTCGGCGGACGGCAGCTCAGCCTGCTGCTGGAAGAGGCGTGACCGGCCGGCTCGCCGGTCGCATCGTCCTCGTTACCGGGGCGTCGCGCGGTCTGGGTGCCGCGGTCGCCAAGGCGTGCGCGGCGGAGGGTGCGAAGCTCGTCCTGGTGGCCCGGACCCGCGGCGCGCTCGAGGAGGTCGACGACGCCTGCCGTGCGGTGGGTGCGGAGCCGGCAACCCTGGCCCCGCTCGACCTCACCAACGGCGAGCTGGTCGACGCACT
>DATLLN010000060.1:0-2011 GCA_035537835.1 Gaiellales bacterium | reverse complement strand
GGAGCGGGCCGCGCTGCTGGCACACGAGATCGCGCACGAGCGCCGCGGCGACCGGTGGCGCACGCTGCTCGTCGGCACCGCCGGGAACGCCCTCGCTGCGCTGATGGAGCTGCTCGAGCCGGAGCAGATGGCGATGGTCGTCGGCGAGCGCCGCTACCAGCGGCCGAGCACGCTGTCGCGCACCGTCGCCAATCTGGGCATGGCGCTGATCTGCGCCCTGGTCAAGCCGTTCGTCCTGCTGTTCGGCATGCTGGAGGCGCGCCACATGCGCCGCACCGAGGCCGCGGCCGACCGCCTGAGCGCCGAGGTCGCCGGCGCCGCCGCCGTGCGTTCGGCGCTGATCAAGTCGCGGGCGTCGCACACCCTGTCGACGCTCGCCGCGTCGGCGGCGGCCGAGGGCGATCCCGACGTGATCGGGCGGCTCCGCAGGCGGTCGACCGAGACGCCGGGCCGCGAGTGGCTCCGGATCGAGCGCGTGATGGCGATGGACAGGCCCGCGCTCTACGCGGCTCCTGCCGGGGTGGCCGAGCTGCTGGGCGAGCGGCCGCCGCGGGTGGCGGTCAGCGACGCGCAGGCCTTCGAGCTGGAGCGCGAGCTGCTCCCCCACGAGCAGGCGGTGTCGCGGGAGCTGCTGGAGCGCCACCGCGCCAGCATCTACCGCTGAGTCAGGCGATCAGCGACGGGTTGAGCGCGGCAACGGCGTCGTCGAACTTGGCCTGGTCGGGGCCGATGCCGGAGACGCTCAGCCGCTCCGGCGCGAACAGGTGCCGCGCCAGCGCCGCCACCAGATCCGGCTCGACGGCGTCGATCTCGGCGCAGATGCGGTCGAGCGACAGCACCTCGGTGTCGGTCAGCACGGACTTGCCGAGCCGGCTCGCCCGGTTGCTGGTCGACTCCATCGAGAGCATCACACGGCCCTTGAGGTTCTCCTTCGCGCGGTCGAGCTCGCCTGGGCCGAGGTCGCCCTCACCGATCAGCCGCAGCTGCTCGGCGACGATGCGCATGCACTCGCCGAGGTTGTCCTCGCGCGTGCCCACGTAGACGCCGATCATCCCGGTGTCCGCGTACTGGGACGCGAAGGTGTAGACCGAGTAGGCCATCCCCCGCCGCTCGCGGATCTCCTGGAACAGCCGACTGGACGCCGAGCCGCCCAGCATGGAGTCCAGCAGCGAGGCGGCGAACCGCCGCTTGTCCGACCGCGGCAGCCCGATGCCGCCCAGGCAGACGTGGTACTGCTCGGATGTCTTGGAGACGAACCGCGCCGACGGCGCGACCTCGTCGATCCACGGCGGGCGGACGCCGGCCGACGGGTCGGGGTGGCGGGCGTACAGGCCGAAGCGCTGCTCGATCATGTGCGCCAGCGGCTCGTGCTCCAGGTTGCCCGCGGCGGCGACGACGATGTTCGGGCCGACGTAGCGATTGGCGTGGTAGTCGGACACGGCGGCGGCGTCCATCCCGCGGACGGCGTCCGCGGTGCCGATCACCGGCCGTCCCAGCGGATGGCCTGCGAACACGGCCTCGGCGATCAGGTCGTGCGCCAGGTCGTGGTAGGAGTCCTCGTACATCGCGATCTCCTCGAGCACCACCTCGCGCTCGGCCGACAGCTCGTCCGGATCGAACGACGGCGACAGCAGCATGTCGGACATCACGTCCAGAGCCGTCTCCAGGTGCGCATCCAGGACGCGCGCGTAGAGCACCGTGTACTCCTTGGCCGTCGCCGCGTTCAACTCGCCGCCCAGGCCGTCGAACACCTGCGCGATCTCCATGCCGGAGTAGCGCGACGAGCCCTTGAACAGCAGGTGCTCGATGAAGTGCGAGATGCCGGCCTGCTCGGCGCGCTCGTCGCGTCCGCCGGCGCCGATCCACATGCCGATCGCCACGGAGCGTACGGAGCGGACGCGCTCGGTGACGATTCGCTCACCGCCGTCGAGCGTGGTCACTGTGTATCGCTGCACTCGGCGCACTCTAGCGACGGCAGGGCGAGGCGGCCCTCCCCCGATCGGGTGAGGGC
>DATLLN010000059.1:0-3576 GCA_035537835.1 Gaiellales bacterium | reverse complement strand
GCAGCTACCTCAGCCGCTTCCCGGTCGACATCCTGAAGATGGACCGCTCGTTCCTCGACCCCGAGTCCGGGCCCGACAACGGGCTGGCGGCCGCGGTGATCGCGCTGGGCGGGACGCTGAGCCTCCAGGTTGTGGCCGAGGGCATCGAGCTCGACGGGCAGATGGTGTCGCTCCGCGATCTGGGCTGCGAGCTGGGTCAGGGCTTCCTGTTCGCGCGGCCGATGGACGTCCGCTCGATCACGAGCTACCTCGAGGACGCGCATCTGCGGGCGTCGACCGGCCTTCCGCCGTTCGAGGAGCCGCAGGCCGATGCAGCATAGTCACGAGGCGCTCGACCGCGAGGGTGGTTTCTCCCGTGCAAACCTGCTGACCCCGTTGCGCCGCCGCGACTTCCGCGTGCTGTGGGCGGGGATGACGATCTCGCTGATCGGGGACGGGGCGTTCCTGGTCGCGATGACGTGGCAGGTCTACGCGATCTCGAACGCGCCGAAGGCGCTGGCGATGGCGGGCATCGCGATGACCGTGCCCACCATCCTCCTGCTGCTGTTCGGCGGGGTGGTGACCGACCGCTTCGACCGGCGCAAGGTGCTGATCATGGCCGACGTGATCCGCGGGGTGGCCGTGGGCGTGATGGCCGCGCTCTCGCTGACCGGGACGCTGGAGCTGTGGCACGTGATGGTGCTGGTGGCCTTCTACGGCGCCGGGCAGGCGTTCTTCGGCCCCGCGTTCGACGCCATCGTGCCCAACCTGCTGCCCGAGAGCGAGCTCGCGCAGGCCAACTCGCTCGACCAGCTGGTGCGCCCCATCGCCTTCCGGCTGGCCGGCCCGGCGCTGGGCGGCTGGATGATCGCCGGCCTCGGCGTGGGCACCGCGTTCGCCCTGGACGCCGTGTCGTTCGTCGTCTCGGTCGCCGCCGTGCTGGCGATGCGCGCGCCGGCGGTCGGAGGTGCGATGGCGTCGTCGTCCGTGATCCACGACATCCGCCAGGGGCTTGGCTTCGTGCGGGCGAACGTGTGGCTGTGGGGCACCCTGGTGTCGGCCGGGATCGCCTATCTGGCGTTCCTTGGGCCGACCGAGGTGCTGCTCCCGTACGTGGTCAAGAACGACCTCGGCGGCGACGCCGGCGAGCTCGGCCTGGTGTTCGCCGTCGGCGGCCTGGGATCGGTGATCGCCGCATTCGTGATGGGCGGCGTCGGCTACCCGCGCCGCAGCATCACCGTGATCTACGCGACCTGGACGGTGGCGACGCTCGCGGTCTGCGGCTACGGGCTGGCCACCGCGTGGTGGCAGCTGATGGTCGTCAGCTTCGCCTTCAACGCGCTGGAGACGGCCGGCACGATCGTCTGGGCGACGATGAAGCAGCGGCACGTCCCGGCATCGCTCCTCGGACGCGTGTCCAGTCTCGACTGGCTGATCTCGATCGGGCTGCTGCCCGTCTCCTTCGCCCTGACCGGGCCGATCGCCGGCCAGATCGGCGCCCAGGCCACCCTGGTCGCCGCGGGGTTGGTCGGCACCGCCGCGACGGCGTCCGCGCTGCTGCTCCCCGGCATGCGCGACATCGAGCGCGCAGCGTACGTGGCGTCGATCGAGACGCGGACTGCTTCTGAGCCGGTGCAGCGGGCCGCGTAGTCCGATGGAGGTGGTACGGTCGATCCGCATGGGGGTCATGTCGCGGTCCAGCCTCGTCGCAGCGTGCGCTGCCGCTCTGCTCGCACTCGTCCCCGCCGCACAGGCCGATCCGTTCTTCTCGAACGCTGGCAACCTCGGCTACGACGTTGCCCGGTACCGACTCGATCTCCGGTACGAGCCGGCGACGCGGACGCTGACCGGGCGGGCCGAGATCACGGCTCGTGCCAGAGAGCAGCTGTCGACCTTCCACCTCGACCTACGCGGGCTGAATGTGTACGGGGTGACGGTACACGGGCGGGCGGCATCCTTCCGGCGGCAGGGCCAGGAGCTGATCATCACGCCCTCAGGGGCGCTCCGAGCGGGCGGGCGGTTCACAACGGTCGTCGACTACGGCGGCGTCCCGGGTCCGGTGATCGACGCCGATGGGTCGCTCGACGGGTGGATCCCGACCGATGACGGGGCCTTCGTCGCCGGCGAGCCGCAGGGCGCGCCGACCTGGTTCCCGGCGAACGACGCGCTGGCGGACAAGGCGTTCTTCCGCGTCTCGATGACCGTTCCCAGGGGCCTCGTCGCGGTGGGCAACGGGCGTCTCGTCAGCCACCGTAGCCGCGACGCGAAGACCACGTGGGTGTGGGACGAGTCACGTCCGATGGCCACCTACCTGGCGACCATCACGCTGGGCCGGTTCGACATCAGCCAGTCGCACCGCGGGCCGGTTCCGGTGTTCATCGCCGTCGACCCCCGCGAGGCGGCCGCCTCGGCGCCGGTGCTCGCCAAGCTGGGTCAGATCGTCGCCTTCGAGCGCCACGTGATCGGGCCGTACCCGTTCGAGAACGCCGGCGCGATCGTCGACCACGGCGCCGGCGCCGGCTACGCGCTGGAGACGCAGACCAAGCCCGTGTTCGATGGCGCGCCGGATGAGGAGACGCTGGCGCACGAGATCGCCCACCAGTGGTTCGGCGACTCGGTGACGCCGAACATCTGGCCGAACATCTGGCTCAACGAGGGATTCGCTACCTACATCCAGTGGTTATGGACCGAGCACACCGGCGGCGCGACGCTGGATGACCGCTTCGCTGACGCGTTCTCGATCCCGGCGTGGAGCCCGTTCTGGTGCACGGCCCCGCGCGCACTACCCGGCCCGGCGCAGCTCTTCTCACCGCCGGTGTACCTGCGCGGCGCGATGACGCTGGTCGCGCTACGCCGGCGGATCGGCGACCACGCCTTCCGGCACGTGCTGCGCTCGTGGGCGTCCGAGCACCGGTACGGCAACGCCTCGACGGTCGACTTCATCGAGACCGCCGAGCGGGTCTCACACAGCGATCTGACGGCGTTCTTCCAGACCTGGCTGCGTGTACCGCGCAAGCCCGGGTCGGCCGTCAATCCCTGCGTGTGACGCAGCCGCTGCGGTTCGGGATCGTTTCGACGGCAAGCATCAACATCTCGCTGCTGGACGCGGCGGCCGCGACCGGGCTTGCCGAAGTGGTGGCTGTCTCCAGCAGGGATGCCGGACGGGCGGCGGCCTACGCCCGCGAGCAGGGGATCCCGGCGTTCCACGCCGGGCACGCCGCCCTGATCGCCGACCCGGCGGTCGAGGCGGTGTACATCTCGGCGCCGAATGCGCTGCACGTCGAGTGGACGATGGCGGCGATCGCAGCCGGCAAGCACGTGCTCTGCGAGAAGCCGCTGACACGCAGCGCCGCTGCGGCGCGCGCGACCGTCGACGCCGCTGATGCCGCGGGCGTGGTGCTGGCCGAGGCGTTCATGTACCGCCAGCACTCGCAGATCCGGCGGTTGGCGGAGCAGGTGCACGAGGGCCAGGTGGGGGCGCTGCGCTCGATGCGCTCGGCGTTCGGCTTCACGGCCGACCGGCCGGACGACATCCTGCTGCGCCCCGAGCTGGATGGCGGCGGGCTGCTCGACGTCGGCTGCTACTGCGTCAGCGCG
>DATLLN010000058.1:0-2868 GCA_035537835.1 Gaiellales bacterium | reverse complement strand
ATCGATGAAGTCCATGAGGGACTGGCCGCTGCGGTCGTTGAGGTTCACGCGGCGGACCGCCACGGTCACCATGTCGGCGCCGGACGCGGCGTGCGCCTGGGCCATCACCGCGTGCGACGGGTACTTGCCCGTGCCGACGATCAGGCGCGAGGCGAACGTGCGCCCGGCGATGACGAACGGGTCACTGGTCATTGCGGATCTTCACGGTCATAGAGAGCGACACGGCCCGGGCGCGGAGACGTCCGTGCAGGGCACACCGTCGGAGCCGGCGCACGCTAGCCGCCGCCGACGAAGTTCACGATCTCGATTTCATCGCCGTCCGCGACCACGGTCGAGTCGTAGGCGGCGCGTTTCACCACGAGCTGGTTGCGCTCGACGGCGACGCGGCGCCCGTCGATCTCGAGCTGCGCCAGCAGCGCGCTCACGCTCAGCGGTTCGGCGAGATCGTGCGGGTCGCCGTTCAGTCTGATGGTCATAAAGCCTTACGAGATGAAGTCTACAGCCACACCGACCTTGGCGGCGAGGCGGCGGACCAGCGCGGTGCCGTCATTGGTGGCGTGCGGCGGCAGCGGCCGGCCGGCCCGCGCGGACGGGACGACGGCCGGGGCCGCGGCGGCGGCCTCGATCGCCCGCTCGTAGTCGGCGGCCATGTGCTCGACGGTATGGCCGGCGGCCCAGTGCCGGCGTGCGGCGGCGCCGAGCTCGGCGCGGAGCCCGGCGTCCAGCGCGAGGCGGCGCATCGCGATCGCCAGCGAGTGGTCCTCGTCCAGGATGTCGATGGACACGGCGATCGCCTCCTCACGGCGCCACACGCGCGTCGCGTCGGCGGCGGCGGGCGACGCCACCAGCACCTCCCACGTCCGCGGATCCAGCGTCGGCAGGTCGACCAGGTGGACGAGGTCGTTGACGACGGTCGGCTCGCCGCCAGCGCCCGCAGCATCTGCGGCACGCGCTTCTCCGGGGTCACCAGCCCAAATGCCGCGAAAAAGACCGATCCTCCCGCTGGTGCTCCCGATGCTGCTTCCGATGGTCTTCCCCGACCCCCTCCAAAACGTTGCAGATCTGGCGATCCGTGGCGGATCACGTGGACGTCGAGGCCGGGCCATGCCTCCCGCAGATCGGCCGCCAGGGCAGGGAAGTGCACGGCGACGGCGCGGGCGGTGGCGAGCGGGACGGCCGTGAGCGGCCAGATCGGCGCGCCGGGGTTGCCCAAGCCGGCGAGGATCCATTCGGCGACGCCCGCCGGCGCGTCGGGATGCCCGAAGCGCAGCTCGGCGCGCAGGTCGTCCGCCCGGCCGCGGGCAATCAGCGCATGCGCCCGCGACTGGTGCAGCTGCGCGTCGTGCAGCACGACCAGGCCGGGATAGCGAGTCAGGTAGGCCCACATGTGGTCGTGGCAGCCGGCGTTGCCGAGCTGGTACACCACCAGATCGAACGGCTGCGCGCGATGGATCGGCGCGAAGTCGTAGGCCGACCGCACGGGACCCCAGGGCGAGGCGACGGCGGCAAACCCGTCCGTGCCGACGCGGGCGTCGGACCGCCGTGCCGCCCAGACGTCGTCGCCGACGAAGAGCGCGATGTCGTGGCGCGCGGCGAGGACCTGTAGGACCATCGCGCTGTAGCTGGCGATGCCGGAGCGGACCGGCGCGAGCGGCGAGAACCAGGCAAGACGCATCGGGATGGGTGGCGAAGCTCCTCGAGACGACCCCTCGAGACAAGGCCCCTGAGAGAAGGCTCGGGACCAGCACAGTGTCGACGGTTCGCCGCACCCGCACAAGGGGCGGCCAACCTTGCCAAAGCCCGGGCGCTCGCATAGCATGGGGCGGTTTGGGACGGTGCGTCGCACCGTCCAACGCGCACAGGATCCCAGGAACCCACGTGGAAGGCTGGTTCGGTCTCGTTCTCATCCTGATCGTCGGCGGCGGCTTCGCTGCCGGCAACCTCGTTCTGTCGCAGTACATCGGGCCCAGCAAGCCGTCGGCCGAGAAATCCGCGCCCTACGAGTGCGGCATGCCCGCGGTCGGCGACGCCCGCGAGCGCATGTCGGTCAAGTTCTACCTCGTGGCGATGGTCTTCCTGCTGTTCGACATCGAGGTCGCCTTCCTCTATCCCTGGGCCCTGGCCATCCGCGACCTCCGCTGGGTCGGGCTGATTCAGATCGTCGTCTTCTTCGCGCTGCTGCTGACGGGCTTCATCTACATCTGGCGCAAGGGCGTGCTCGACTGGAGCCGGCGCGACGAGTAGAGCGTGGCGACCCGGGGTACGATTGACCGCACCATGTCCGAATCCGAACTCAACGAACTGAAGGATCTGCCGATCCTGACCACCACCGTCGACAAGCTGGTGCAGTGGTCGCGCCGCTCGGCCATCTGGCCGGTGGCCTTCGGCCTGGCCTGCTGTGCCATCGAGATGATGGCCATGGGCGGCGGCCGCTACGACATCGCGCGCTTCGGCGCCGAAGTGTTCCGCGGCTCGCCGCGGCAGTCCGACCTGATGATCGTCGCCGGCCGCGTGTCGCGGAAGATGGCGCCGGCGCTGCGCCGCGTCTACGACCAGATGCCCGAGCCGAAGTGGGTCATCTCGATGGGCGCCTGCGCCTCGGTCGGCGGCGTGTTCGACAACTACGCCATCGTCCAGGGCGTCGACCAGATCGTGCCCGTCGACGTGTTCGTGCCGGGGTGCCCGCCGCGGCCCGAGTCGCTCATCTACGGCATCGTGCAGCTGCAGCGGAAGATCGCCAAGCAGCGGGCGTTCGCGTAGGTGCCGTCGATGCCGGCCGCCGACATCGCCGAGACGTTGCAGCGCGCCCTGCCGGGCGTGACGATCGAGAGCTGGGACGCCGCCGATCAGCCGGTCATCGTGGAACCC
>DATLLN010000057.1:0-5418 GCA_035537835.1 Gaiellales bacterium | reverse complement strand
TCGCCTGATCGTCGTAGGCTGCGCGCCCGGTGTGGCCGGGTGCCCGGCGCAGGCGTGCGGCGGCCATCCCGATGCGCGGGTCGAACCGCGCGACCGGCCAGTCCGAGCCCAGCGCGACACGCGCTCCCGACTCGCCCAGGGAGCGGATCGGGAACGCCCGATCGCAGCGCTCGCCGCCCAGCCGCTGCGACCAGTTGTCGTCGCGGTCGGCGCGGAACTCCATCATGTGCTGCGCCTGCATCGAGGGGACGACGCCCTCGGCCGCGAACCGCGGCAGGTCCTGCGGCTGCAGCGTCTCGATGTGCTCGATCCTATGGCGCACGCCGGGAGCGGCGCCGGCGTCGCGATACGCGTCCAGCGCCTCCCGCACACCACGATCGCCGGTGGCGTGGGTCGCGCACTGGAACCCCTCGCCCGCGAACCGCGCGACCGCCCGCCGGTACACGGACGGGTCGGGCCAGAACGGCAGCGTGCCCTCGCCCTCGGAGTCCGGCTCGTACAGCCAGCCGGTGCCGGTGTCGATCACGCCGTCGATGAAGAACTTGGCGACGCCAGCCTTCCAGCGGCGCCCGGCGGCGCTGCGGTGGGGGATGAACTGCTCCCACTCCTCGGGATCCATCTCCGGCTTGATCCAGAACGGCGCCACCAGCCGTGTCGCCAGATCGCCGCTGGCCTCCAGCTCGCGGAGCAGGTCGAGCGCCGCCAGGTCGCCGTCCATCATGTGCGCTGCGGTGATGCCGACTGCGGCGAACCGGCGGAGCGTGTCCGCGTACAGCCGGTAGCGCTCGGCAGCCGTCAGCTCGGGGATCACCTCGAACACCAGGTCGGCGGCGGACTCCCGCAGCTCGCCCGTCGGCGCACCGCCGGCGCATACGACCTCGGCATTCTCGGTGAACGTCCGCGGCCCGTCGACGCCGGCCAGCGCCAGCGCCTGTGACGTCGCCAGGTGCGTGTGGAAGTCCATGAACGTGATCAGCGCCGGCGAGCCGCCGACCGCCTCCTCGATCAGCGATCCGTGGATCCCGTCCTGCGCGAACACGTTGTAGTCGAGGCCCCAGCCGAGGACCCACTGGCCAGGCGCGCACCGCGCACGCTCCTCCCGCAGCGCCGACCGCACCTCCTCGAGGCTGTGCACGTCCAGCAGGTCGGCGCCGCGCGAGCCCTCGGCGCCAAGGAACGGGTGGATGTGGCTGTCCGTGATCCCCGGCGTCACGGCGGCTCCGGCGAGGTCGACCACGTCGGTCGATCCACCGGCCAGCTCGCGCACCTCGGCGTCGGAACCGACCGCGACGATCGTGCCGCCGGCCACGCCGATGGCGGTGGCGGACGGCCGGTCGGGGTCGAGCGTGCGGACGCGCCCGCCGGTCAGCGCCAGGTCGACGGCCATCAGGCCGCCCCCGCCGCGAACGCCGGCTGCCGCTCCGGCCGGTCGAGCCACGGGCGCAGCAGCTCCAGGGCGGCACCGACGCGGAACGCGGTGACGTCGTCGTACGTGCGGCCGACGACCTGGATGCCGGTGGGCACGCCGTTGTCGGCGAAGCCGGACGGCACGGCCAGCACCGGGCAGCGGCTGAGGATGTTGAACACCGGCGTCGGGATCGAGTCGAAGTAGTGCGGCAGGTCGACGCCGCCGACCTCGATGCCGCGGCCGACGTAGCCGTCGCCGGCGGCGAGGCCGCGCGTGTTGACAGTCGGGCAGATCAGCGCGTCGTAGTCCTCCAGCAGCTCGCCCACCGGGACGTAGAGCTTCGCCTCGATGTCGATCTCCTCGAGCATCGTCGCCCCGTCCGCCTGCTCGGCCGCCAGGCGTGCGAACTCCATCGCGTAGTCGGTCATCAGGTCGCCATGTTCCCGGGCCACCTCGCCCACGTACGTCGCGAAGATCAGATGGAAGTGGATCGCCGCCGCCCGGTCGACCATGTCGCGCGGGATGTCCAGGTCGACCTGCTCGACGATCGCGCCGGCCTCGCGCAGCGCCTCGGCCGTAGACAGCGTGTTGGCGACGATCTCGGGGTCCGTCGGCCATCCGCCGAGATCGGGCGAGACGGCGACCCGCAGCCCCCGGACGCCCTCCAGCTGCTCGGGGATCTCGAGCTTGGGGCGCAGCGAGACGTGGTCGTGGGGGTGCGGCCCGGCGAGCACGTTCTCGAACAGCGCGCAGTCCGCGACGGTGCGCGCCATCGGGCCGCAGTGGCAGTAGACGTCGAGGTTGAACGGCGCGGCCTGCGGCACCCGACCGAACGGCGGCTTGAAACCGACCACGCCGTTGAACGATGCGGGGATCCGGATCGAGCCGCCGATGTCCGAGCCGCTCGCCAGCGTCGACGTGCCCGACGCCAGCGACGCGCCCGAGCCGCCGGACGAGCCGCCGACGGCGAACTCCGGGTTCCACGGGTTGCGGGTGACGCCGTGGATGCGCGAGTGGGTGAACGCCGCGCACGAGAACTCCGGGGCCGTCGTCCGCGCGTGGACGATCGCGCCGGAGTCGAGGATCCGCTGCGCGAAACTGGACGACTCCTCGGCGACCAGATCCTTGTAGATCAGCGAGCCCTGCGTCCAGGGCTGGCCGGCCACCGCCTCCTCCTCCTTGATCGCGGTGGGGATGCCCTCGAGCGGCCGCGGCTGGTCGCCCTTGCCCATGTACCGCGCCTCCGCCTCCCGTGCCTGCGCGCGGGCCTCGTCGTGGAACGTGTGGCAGAGCGCGTTCACCGTCGGCTCCACCTCCTCGGCGCGGGCGATCACAGCATCCACCAGCTCGACCGGCGAGAGGTCGCGCGAGCGGAACCGGGCGATCGCCTCGGTGGCGGACAGGTAGTGCAGCTCGGTCATCGACGGCCCTCCTGGGCTCGGCCGACCCGCGCCTCGATCGCGTCGAGCAGGAGCTCGACGCCCGTGTCGAAGACCAGGTTGGGATCGGGGTACATGTGCGGCGCCAGGGCGACGCAGTTGGGGAAGCGGTCGGGCGGCAGCGCCGCGTAGCTCCGCCGGGTGCGGTCCTGCCACGACGGCTCGCCGGCGTCGTCTGCGACCGCCTCGAACACGCCGGTGCCGGCCACGTAGTTGACGATCAGGTGGTAGAAGAGCACGGCGTCGCCGTCGGTCAGCCCCGCCTTGCGGAGCAGCCCCAGCACCCGCTCGGCGATCCGCTCCAGGTTTGGGGTGTCGTCCGGCGTCGCCGCCAGCGCCTCGGCGAACCCGGGATGCCGGCGGTAGACCCGGCGGCCCATCAGCATCCCGTTGCGCAGCCCCTCGCGCCACGGCCCGTCGGGGTAGTGCTCGATCACCCCGCCGAACAGGCGGTCGGCCATCGCCGTGATCAGCTCGTCCTTGTTGCGGAAGTGCCGGTAGACCGCCGTCGGGTCGGCGCCCAGCTCGGCGCCCACCCGGCGCATCGTCAGGCCGCGATGCCCCGCCTCCTCGGCGACCGCGAATGCCGCGTCGAGGATGCTCTCCCGGTCGAGCCGTGAGGGGCGACGGGTCTTTCCGGCGGTCATGATCGGAGCAGAGTGCCATACCGCAACGCTGTTGTCAACAGCGTTGGCCGAACCCGGATGGCGGGCCAGCCGGTGTGCGACAATCGGACCGTGATCGACGGTCCCATCGAGGGCGCTTCGCGCAGCGAGGTCGGTGGCCTCGTCATCGACGAGGTGCCTGCCGGCATCGGCCGGATCAAGCGCGTCATCTATCCCCCGGGCTGGCGCTGGTCGACCGACATGCGGCCGGTCACCGGGGGCGAGCGGTGCATGCACGCGCACGTCGGTTTCCTTGTGACCGGACGGATGACCGTCGAATACGAGGACGGCTGCCGGGAGGAGCTCGTCGCGCCAGCGGCCGTGGTCGTCTCCCCCGGCCACGACGGCTGGGTGGTCGGCGACGAGCCGGCCGTGCTGGTGCAGTACGACTGCGGCCCCGACACCGTCGCCCGGCTGGGCCTGCCGAGCGAGCACCGCCACGATTGACCGGCCGGCGCTGACCACCGCGTGGATCTACCGCCGCGCGTGGGCGACGTACCGATCGCGGTTCTGGCTGGTCACCGCAGTCGGGATCGTCGTGTTCGGGCTGTCCGGCGCCGTCCAGGCGGTCGTGCAGCTGGCGGCGGGCGAGCTGAGCGGCCACGAGCGGTCGGCGGTGTCGGCGCTGGGCGTCGCCGTCGCGGCGACCTCGGGCCTGTCCGCGGGCGGGCTGGTGCTGTTCGGCGGCCTGGTCGAGCATACGGTCGCCGAACACCAGCACGGCGCCGTCCGCCGCTCGCTGGGCGTGGCGATCCGCCGGCTGCCGCTGGTATCGCTGCTGATCGCCGACCTGGTGACATCGGTGCTGACGGCCGCCGGAGTCGCGATCTTCGTGCTGCCGGGGCTGGCCGTGTTCACCTTCCTGTCCCTGTCCGGCGCTGTGATCGTCTCCGAGGGCGAGCCGGCCTTCACGGCACTCCGGCGGTCTGCCGCGCTGGTGCGGCCGCGGTTCTGGCTGACGGCGCGGTGCGTGACGCTGCCGATCGCGATCGAGACGGTGCTGGTGCACGGAATCTCGGTGCTCGATCGCGACCATCCTCTGATCGCTGCCTTCTTAGCCAACGCCGCGCTCGGGGCCGCCGTCGGCGTCGCGGTGGGCCTGGTCGAGGCGACGCTGGCCCTGGAGTTGATCCACCGGTCGCGGCGGCCGATGGCTACGCGAGACTGACCGGCATGGTGCTGCTCGAGTTCACCGTGATCGACGTCGTCGAGTCGCTGGTCGTCCTGTTCTTCTGGTTCATGCTGATCTGGATGTTCATCGCCGTCTTCGCGGACGTCTTCCGCCGCGACGACCTGAGCGGATGGCACAAGGCCGGCTGGCTGCTGTTCGTGTTCGTGCTGCCGCTGATCGGCATCCTGGTCTATCTGATCGCCCGCCCCAAGCTGACGCCGGCCGACCGGCGGGTGATGGAGCAGGCGATGCGCGTCGAGAGCGGCGGCAGCCCGCAGTCGACCGCCGACGAGATCGCCAAGCTGGCCGAGCTCCGCTCGACGGGGGCGATCACCGACGAGGAGTACCAGCGCCTGAAGCAGCGCGCGCTGGCCTGATCCGATTCAGCGCAGCGCGCCGATAGCGCGGCAGGCCTCGATGTGGAACCTGGTCCGTAGCCCAGGTCGTCGACGTGGATCCGCTCGTCGGCGCCGTGGACGCCGGTGGCCACCACCTCGTACGGAGTGCGCCGCACCGGCCACACGCCGTAGGCGACGGTGCCGAACGCCTCGCGCATCTGATGCGAGTCCGTGTAGCCGTTGAGGATGGTCGGCACGACCACCGCGCCGGGATCGTTGGCGGCGAAGAAGTCCCGGCAGAACCCGAACAGCGGCGAGTCGGCCGGCGAGATGCTGCCGCCGGTCAGCGCATCTGGCCCGAGCGGGCATCACGTTCAGCGCCGGCGACCCATGCAGC
>DATLLN010000056.1:0-2501 GCA_035537835.1 Gaiellales bacterium | reverse complement strand
TCCAGCATCCGACGGCGCTGCCCCGCTGCGCGCTGGCAGTGATGTGGGCCGAGGGCCAGGCGCCGCGGCCGTCGCTGCCGCGGCCGGGCGACCGCAGGCGCGAGACCACTGGGGTCTGACCCCGCTTGAGCCACAAGTTCGCAACGTCCCGCGCCGATTCTCCCCGCCCGTGTCCGCTCCTCGGCGTGTTCGCCGCGCTTCCGGGCGAATCGCGCCGGTTCCTCGTGGCTCTCACCGCCCGGCGGGCCGATCTCGCACCGCCCCTGCGCGAAACCGGCACGCAATCGTGACGCCCGGGGTCAGAGCGGGGTCAGACCCCATACGTGGCCGTGTTGGTGATCCGCGCGCGTTCTGGCACACGTGGAGTACCGTGTGAGCCTGCGAGGTCGCACCTCCGGTTGTCTTCGTCGACTCGGGTAATCGACGCATGCTGGAGGTGAAGCCGTGGATCGACCGCTCGATCAGGATCCGGCCCGTGACATCGCGCGCCGCGGGCGCCACCGGCACGCGCAGCGCAGACGACATGGGCTGCGCACGGTGGTCGCCTCCGTCCTGATCGGCGGTCTGACGCTGAGCGGGATCGGTCTGGCTGCGATGGTCCTGTGGGTGGACGAGGTGAGCGCAGGGATCGACATCTCGACCATGCCCGAGCACCTGCCGGGGGTGAACAGCACCATCCTCGACGCTCATGGCAACCAGCTCGCGCGTGTCGCCTCCACGGAGAACCGGATCCCCGAGCCGGCGTCCCGGATCTCGCCGTGGCTGGTGCGCGCCACGATCGCGATCGAGGACCGCCGCTTCTACCAGCATGGGGGCGTCGACTATCAGGCGACGCTTCGCGCGCTGTGGGCCGACATGACCGCCGGCCAGATCGTTCAGGGCGGATCGACTATCGAGCAGCAGCTGGCCAAGCTGCTCTATCTGAACGACTCGCAGACCCTGACGCGCAAGGTGCAGGAGGCGGTGATCGCAAACCAGATCGCCGACCGCTGGTCTCGCTCGAAGATCCTCACCACCTACCTGAACGTCGTGCCGTACGGCGGCGTCACCTACGGCTGCGAGGCAGCGGCGCGGCTGTACTTCGGCCGGCACTGCGCCGACCTGACGCCGCTCCAGGCGGCCACCCTGGCCGGCCTGCCGCGATCGCCCACGGACTACAACCCGCTGGCGCATCCGCGCGCGGCGATCGACCGCCGCAACGAGGTGTTGTCGGCGATGGCATCGAGCGGTGACTTGACGACGCGGTTCGCCGCCCGGCTCAGCCGCAGGCCGCTCGGGCTCCACCACCCGGGGCAGCAGGTCGTGCATCAGGCCTACTTCGTCCAGTACGTCGAGCACCAGCTCCGCAAGCGGTTCGGCGAGCGCCGCCTGCAGCGGGGCGGCCTGGTCGTTTCGACGACGCTCGACCAGCGCCTGCAGGCGGCAGCGGAGGGCGCCTTCGACAGCGTGCTGACCTCGCCCGACGGCCCGGCCGCCGCGCTGGTGGCGATGGATCCGCGGACCGGCGCGCTGCTCGCCTTCGACGCCTCGACCAACCCGCGCGACGTGCACTTCGATCTGCCTTCCCAGGCTCACAGGCAGGCGGGCTCGGCGTTCAAGCCGTTCGCGTTACTGGCGGCGATGCTGGACGACCACATTGACCCGGAGACCACCGAGTACTCCGCGGCGGCGCCGTTCACGACGGCGCTGCCGAACTGCGACCCGATCTTCCCGTCGTGCACGTGGACCGTGAACAACGCCGAGCCTGGCGGGTCCGGCCTGCTCGACCTGCACGAGGCGCTCGACGGATCGGTGAATGCCGTCTACGCGCGGCTGAGCATGGACATCGGCGCCGACCCGACCGTCGACATGGCCTACCGGCTGGGCATCCCGCGCTCCGACCGCCTGCCCCGGGTGCCGTCGATCGTGCTCGGCACGGGACTGGTCACGCCGCTGGACATGACCTCGGCGTACGCGACGATCGCCGACGGCGGCGTCTACCACCGGCCGCTCGCCGTGACGCAGATCCGCAACGCCACCGGAAAGGTGCACGACGTGTCGCCGCCGTCCGCCAACCCCGGCCGGCGGGCCATCCCCGAGTGGGCGGCGTCGGAGCTGACGTCGATCCTCCAGGACAACATCACCTGCCGGCTCGGCCTCTGCACGGGCGGTGGCGCGCAGCTGTCGCCCGCCAGACCCGAGGCCGGCAAGACCGGCACGGTCGAGTCGCACCTCGACGCCTGGTTCTGCGGCTACACGCCGTCGCTGGCGACCTGCGTCTGGATGGGGTTCCCGCAGGGCGAGGAGTCGATGATCCCCGCGGTCGGTAGCGCCGAGTCGTTTGGCGGCGGCTACCCGGCGACCATCTGGCGCCTGTTCATGACCTCCGCGCTGGCGGCCGAGCCGCGGCGGTTTCCGCCGGCCGACTTCCCCAAGGTACCCACCCCGGCCGGGTGGTACCAGCCCTGGGTGTCGCACGTTAGCAACTGAGTGCGTTTCCAGCTCGCTGATCAGACCTTCAG
>DATLLN010000055.1:0-3153 GCA_035537835.1 Gaiellales bacterium | reverse complement strand
CCCGTTCGCCGTCTCGCAGCAGATCAAGCTGGGCGGCGGCGGCATGCCGGCGTACGCCGGCCGGCTGACGGACGAGCAGATCCGCAGGGTGGCCGGCTACAAAGTGGCCCGGCGGGCCGTCGGCCCGGGTTAGGCCGCGCGCCGCAGCCGCTTCTCGCGGTACATCTCCTGGTCGGCGTGCCGCAGCAGGTCGTCCGCGGACATGCCGTCGGCGGGGTACACCGCGACGCCGACACTGGCGCCCGGCACCACGCGCGCACCGCCGACCGCCGCCGGCACCGACATCGTCGCGCGAATCCGGTCGGCGAGGGCGATTGCCGAGGTACGCGCCTCGCCCATCCCCTGCATCCGGCCGGTCAGGATCAGGAACTCGTCGCCGCCCAACCGGCTGACGACGTCGGCGTCGCGCGTGATCGACCGCAGTCGTGAGGCCGCCTCGCGCAGCAGGTCGTCGCCGGCCGCGTGGCCGTGGCGGTCGTTGACCGCCTTGAAGTCGTCGAGGTCGACGAACAGCACCGCGAACGATGTGCACTCCCGCGCCGACCGGGCGAGCTCCTTCGTCAGGTGCTCGTCGAACAGCAGCCGGTTCGCAAGATCGGTCAGCGGGTCGTGGTAGGCGAGCTCGCGCAGCTTGTCGCGGGCCCGCGCCAGCTCCTCCTGGGCCTTTCGCCGCTCGGTGATGTCGGTGACGATGCCGTCGACCAGCAGCCGGCCGTCGATCCGGCGCGGCGTGCAGCGCTCCCAGACCCACCGGGTGACGCCGTCGAACCCGACCAGGCGGTACTCGATCTCGGTGGAGACGCCGTCGTGTAGGAGTAGCGCCGTGTCGTCGTAGTGCGGCCGGTCCTCGGGGTGGATGCAGGTCTCCCACGCCAGCTCCTCGTCCATCCCCTCCGGCACACCGCCCAGCAGCGTGTCCAGCGCGGTGCCGATCCAGACGTTGCAGCGGTACGCCTGCTCGTCGAGGAACTCGAACTCGTACACATGCACGCCGGCGGAGCCCGCCACGCGGCGGACCAGATCGGCGACGGACAGCGCCTCGGTGATCTCGGGGTCGTGCGAGGACATTGCGCTTGCAAGACGTATCGACCTCGCGCGCGCTTCTCATGACCCCCTGGGACATTGCAAATCGGCAGGGGCTCCTCGTCGCTGGTGGCCGTCGCGCTCGGCGAGCCAGGCTCCGAGCCAGGTACCGGCGTGGACTCTCACCACAGCTCGGTGCATCGTCGACGTGCCAGGCACGGAGCCAGGCGCGCGGCTGGGTGTGGTCAGCCGCCGCCGTAGATCGAAATCGGCAGGTCGAGCAGGCGGTCGCTGTCGCTGTCGGGCAGCAGCGCCATCTCGGCCTCCGCCCGCGCCAGCAGCGGCACCGCCTCGGGGCACGCCTCGAGCAGGATCGCCTCGGCCAGCTCGACGCTCGGCGCCTGCGTCAGCAGGCCGCGCAGCTCCCGGGCGCCGTCGATGCCGCGCAGGTACCACCCGTAGAACTTGCGGAGGAATCCGACCGCGCGCTCCTCGCCCATCTCGCGCACCACCTCGCGCATGAACCGGACGAGCTCGGCGACCACCTCGTCGCGCTCGGCGTCGGCGCTGCCGGCGCCGGCCATCTCGCGCAGCGCCCACGGCCGGCCCTGCGCGCCGCGGCCGACCATCACGGCGGCGGCGCCGGTGTCGGCGAGCACCCGCTCGGCCGTCTCCCGGTCGACGATGTCGCCGGAGGCGATAACGGGCACGGACACCAGCTCGACCAGCTCGGCCGTCAGCGTGTGGTCCGCGAACCCGGTGTACATCTGCTGGGCGGAGCGGGGGTGGAGCGTCAGCGCGGAGACGCCCAGATCCTCGAGCCGCGGCCCGAGGTCGAGCGCGGCCCGCGAGCCGTTCTTGAGCCCACGGCGCATCTTGACGGTGACCGGTACGTCGACCGCCTCGATCACGGCTCCCGCGACCCGCAAGGCCAGCTCGTGGTCCTCGAGCGCGCTGGCACCGGCGCCGGTCTTGGTGACTTTGCGCACCGGGCAGCCCATGTTGATGTCGACGATGTCCGCACCGGCATCGACGACCATCCCGGCGGCCTCGGCCATCCGCTCCGGCTCCGACCCGAAGATCTGGACGGCCAGGGGATGCTCGTCGCTGGCGATCCGCAGGTAGCCGAGCGTGCGCTCGTTGCCGTACGAGAGCCCGCACGACGACACCATCTCGCTGCACACGAGGCCGGCGCCGTAGCGCCGGCCCTGCCGCCGGAATGCCTGCACAGACACCCCGGCCATCGGAGCGAGCACGATCCGCGAGGGGATCTCGACCTCGCCGATCTGCCACGTTGCGGTGAGTTTGGCCATTGGATCCACAGGGTAGCCTGGGCTCAAGCGTGCGTCGCTCCCGCCGATAACGGATCGGCATTTGACCGTGCGTGGGCATGCGGATACAATCCCGCGTCCCACGGTGTCAGCCGAGACATGAATTGCCTGGAAATCGGCGATTTGGCGGCGACACCGTTCGTTTTGTCCGAAGTGAACCAGGCAGGGATCCGCGATGGAGAAGGACGTCATTCTCACCCGTGCGGGCTTCGAGAAGCTCAAGGAGCAGATCGACGAGCTCGAGACCGTCAAGCGCCGCGAGGTCGCGGATCGAATCCGCGAGGCGCGCGAGTTCGGTGACATCTCCGAGAACTCGGAGTACGACGACGCGAAGAACGAGCAGGCGTTGCTCGAGGCGCGGATCGCCAGACTCAAGGAGCAGCTCCGCTCCGCGCGTGTGATCGACACGGCCGACGTCGGCACCGACGTCGTCAGCGTTGGCACCAAGGTCAAGGTCAAGTACGTCGACGGCGGCGAGAGCGAGGAGTACGAGATCGTGGGATCGGCGGAGGCCGACCCTGCGGCGAACAAGCTCTCGAACGAGTCGCCCGTCGGCCGCGCGGTGCTCGGCCACAAGAAGGGTGAGACCGTCGAGGTCGCCGCCCCGGCCGGCGCCATCAAGCTGAAGATCATCTCGATCAAAGCGGCCTGACGTACACTCCTCCCTCGATGTCCGAGGGGGAGCGAACCGACACCGAGGCCGAGATCCGGGCCGCCCGGCTGGCGAAGGTGGACCGGCTCAGACAACGCGGCGACGACCCGTATCCCGCTGACTTCCCCGGCCGCGTCGACGTCGTCT
>DATLLN010000054.1:0-13177 GCA_035537835.1 Gaiellales bacterium | reverse complement strand
GGCGGGAAGCTGCCCGCGTCCTGGCGGGCGACGATCCTGCAGGCGATCGAGCGCGGGCTGGACGTCGAGAGCGGACTCCACGACTTCATCTCCGACGACGCCGAGTTCGCCGGGGCCGCCATGCGCACCGGTGCCGAGCTGCGCGACCTGCGTCGCCCCCCGGCCGGCCTGGACGTCCCCAGCGGCGCCAACCTGACCGTCGACGCGACGACGGTGAGCACGGTCGGCACGGACTGCGCCCTCGGCAAGATGACGGTCTGCCTGGAGCTCGACCTCGAGGCTCGGCGGCGCGGCCTGGCCAGCGTCTTTGTGCCCACCGGCCAGACCGGCATCGCGATCGCCGGTTGGGGCATCGCCGTGGACGAGGTCGTCTCCGACTACGTGGCCGGCGCCACCGAGCGGCTGGTCGTCGAGGGCGCCGAGCGCGGTGGCCCCGGGTCGCTGCTGTGGATCGAGGGACAGGGGTCGATCAATCACCCGCTCTACTCGGGCGTCACGCTGGGGCTGCTCCACGGCGCGGCGCCGCACGTGATGTTGCTCGTCCACGAGCCGGGCCGCACCCACCTGGACATGCCCGACGGCCCGCCCGTGCCGCCGCTGCCCCAGCTGATCGAGGACTACGCGCGGATCGCCTCGTACGTGAGGCCGGCACGGATCGTCGGTGTCGCGCTGAAGACCAACCAGCTGGACGAGGCGGCGGCCCGCGCGGCGGCCGACCAGGTAAGGGCGGAAACCGGCCTGCCGGCCTCCGATCCGGTGCGCTGGGGCGCCGGCGAACTGCTCGACGTGGTGCTGGCCGAGAGCGGACGGTAACATTCCGCCACCCGTGGCCGACCCCCGACTCGACACGCTGGCTTCGTTGCTGTGCACGTACTCGCTCGAGGTCGAGCCGGGCCAGCTCGTGCTGGTCGAAGGCCCGGCCCGCGAGGCCGGCCTGCTGGCGGGGCTCACGCGCCAGCTCACCCGGATGGGCGCGCACGCGATGGTGCGGTCGCGGCTGGACAGCGTCGAACCGCTGCTGCTGGAGGTGGGCTCGGACGAGCAGCTGGAGTACGTCTCGATGATCGAGCGCTACGAGATCGACGCCCCCGACCGGATGCTGACCATCTGGGCCGAGGCGAACACGCGGGCGATGAGTGCGGTTCCCGACGGTCGCCAGACGGTTCGCCGGCGGGCGATGCGGCCGGTGGTCGACCGCTTTCTGGAGCGCGAGGGGGCCGGCGAGATCCGCTGGTGCGGCGTCACGCTGCCGACCGCCGCGCAGGCCCAGCAGGCGGGGATGGCGGTCGCCGACTACGAGGAGTTCGTGTACAACGCCGCGCACCTCGACGATCCTGACCCGGTGGCCCACTGGCGCATGGTGTCGGCCCGCCAGGCCACGGTCTGCGAGCGCCTCTCGTCCGTGCGCGAGCTGCGGATCGTCGCCGAGGACACCGACCTGACGGTGGACGTCGGCGGCCGGAAGTGGATCAACGCCGACGGCCACGAGAACTTTCCCGACGGCGAGGTGTTCACCAGCCCAGTCGAGGCAATGACGCAGGGCCACATCGCGTTCTCGTTCGATGCGCCGTACGCGGGTCGCGAGGTGGGCGGCGTGCGGCTGTGGTTCGAGGACGGCGTGGTCGTCCGCGAGGAGGCCGAGCGGGGCGGCGACTTCCTGCGCGAGATGCTCGATCTGGACGAGGGATCGCGGAAGCTCGGCGAGGTCGCGTTCGGCCTGAACGACGAGATCCAGACCGCCACCGGCAACATCGCCTTCGACGAGAAGATCGGCGGCACCTGCCACGTCGCCCTGGGGCTGGCCTTCCCGCTGGCCGGCGGCACGAACCAGTCGACGCTGCACTGGGACATGGTTTGTGACCTGCGCAACGGCGGCGAGGTGTACGGCGACGGCGAGCTGCTGTCGAAGGACGGCAAGTTCCTGTGACCGATCCCCGCGTCCAGCGGCTGGCCAAGGTCGTGGTCGGCTACTCGCTCGACCTGCAGCCGGGCAAGCTGGTGCTGATCCAGTCGCCGTCGCTGGCGGAGCCGCTGGTGGCCGAGCTGGTCAAGGAGGTGTTGGCCGCGGGCGCGCATCCGCGGACCCGGATCGTCGCCCCCGGCGTCGAGCATGCGTTCCTGTCGGAGGCCAGCGAGGAGCAGCTGGCGTACCTTCCGCCGTTCTCCCTGGAGGAGATGGACGTGATCGACGCCCGGATCGCTGTGCACGCCGCGGACAACACCCGCGAGCTGTCCGGGATCGACCCGTCGAAGCTGCGGCTGCGCCAGGAGGCGCACGGCCCGGTGATGGAGCGCTACATGCAGCGCTCGGCCAGCGGCGAGCTGACCTGGTGCGTCACCGCCTACCCGTGCGAGGCGTTCGCCCAGGACGCCGGCATGTCGCTGTCGCAGTACGAGGACTTCGTGTTCCGTTCGGGCTGGCTTCACCTGGCCGATCCGGTCAGCGCCTGGAAGGACTTCTCGGCCAAGCTGCACCAGGTCAAGGACAAGCTGGAGGGCGTCCGCGAGCTGCGGGTGGTGGCGGAGGACACCGACATCACGGTCGGCGTCGCCGGCCGCAGGTGGATCCCCGCCGACGGCGACCGCAACTTCCCCGACGGCGAGGTGTTCACCGGGCCCGAGGAGTCGGTCACCCGCGGCGACGTCCGATTCTCGTACCCGGCGATCTTCGGCGGCCGCGAGGTGGACGACGTGCGGCTGCGGTTCGAGGACGGCCGCGTGGTCAAGTCCGAGGCCGGTTCCGGCGAGGGCCTGCTGCGCGAGATGCTGGCGGTCGACGACGGGGCGTCGGTGCTGGGCGAGTTCGCGATC
This sequence comes from Gaiellales bacterium, assembly GCA_035537835.1. GTDB lineage: Bacteria > Actinomycetota > Thermoleophilia > Gaiellales > JAICJC01 > DATLLN01. The sequence continues at coordinate 10,366 of DATLLN010000054.1, read as the reverse complement.
GGCACCAACTACAACGTCGACCGGTTCACGAAGCAGATCCTGTTCGACGAGAAGATCGGCGGGACGTTCCACATGGCCGTCGGCGCCGGGTACCCGGAGACCGGCAGCTCGAACGTGTCCGCGCTGCACTGGGACATGGTCTGCGACCTGCGCGACGGCGGCGCGATCTACGCCGACGGCGAGCTGATCTACTCCGGCGGCCGGTTCGTGCCCGAGTTCTCGCCCGACCTGACGCCGCCGGCCGAGTAGCCCTCGGCGCGCGGGCTGGCCAGCCAGGCCATCCGGGCGACCCGCTCCATGAACGGCAGGTCGTGGACGCGGAGCACGCGCACCCCGGCGGCGGCTGCGACCGCGACCACCGCCGCCGTGCCCTCGAGGTTCGCCTCCGGCAGCCCGAGCGGCTCCGCGGTCACCTCCTTGTGCGAGGGGGCCAGCAGCAGCGGATAGCCCAGACCGGTCAGCCGGTCGAGGGCGCGCAGGCAGGCGAGGTCGGTGGCGGTCGACTTGCCGAAGCCGAGGCCGGGGTCGAGCAGGATCGCGTCGCGCCGCACGCCGACCGCCTCGGCGGCGGCGGCGCGCTCGAGCAGTGACTCGGCGATCGCGTCGACGGTGATCTCGTAGCGGCCGTCCTGCACCTGCTTGGGCCGCAGACCGAGGTGCGTGACGACCAGGCCGGCGTCGCGCTCGGCGACGGCCGCGGCCAGCGCCGGATCGGCGCCGCCAGTGTGGTCGTTGACCAGATCGGCTCCGGCGTCCAGCGCAGCCGCCGCGACCCCCGCGCGGTAGGTGTCCACCGAAATCACGGCGCCGGGTGCGGCGGCGCGGATCCCGGACACCGTGGGCACGACCCGGGCGGCCTCCTCGTCCTCGCCGAGCACGTCCCCGGGCTGGGCCGTCATCCCGCCGATGTCGACGATCGCAGCGCCCGCGGCGAGCATCTCCAGCGCCCGGTCGACGGCCTGCTCCGGCGTCGCGCTGGCCCCGCCGTCGTAGAACGAATCGGGCGTCACGTTGACGATCGCCATCGCCAGGGGAGGCCCATCCAGGTCGACCGTCCGGTGGGCGAGACGCAGCGGCATCCCGCGGAATCTAGTCCTGGAGCAGGAATTTGACGACCGAACACGTGTTCGCTACACTCATCGAACACATGTTCGGGAGGCAGACAATGCGAAGGATCATCACCCTGGCGTCCGCGGCCATCTGCAGCGGTGCGCTCGTGCTCAGCGTCGCGTCGCCGTCGGCCGGCGCGTCCAAGCCACGCCACTACCACGTGCATCCCGGCGACAGCCTGTGGGGCATCGCCGTGGCCAAGTACCCGGACTCGGATACCCGCGAGACGGTGTTCGAGATCCAGCAGGCCAACCACCTCGGCAGCGAACCGCTCGCCGTCGGCCAGAACCTGGTGCTGCCGTGAGCGCCGCCGTGGTGTCACTGGCCGAGTGGCGCGAGGCGCGCTTCGGCCCCGACGACGATCTGCCGCCCGCGGCGCCCGCGCTGCGGCTGGTCGCGGCCGGCGAAGGCCCGCACGATGCGTTCCGGCTCGAGGTGTTCCTGGCGCGGGCACGCGCAGTGATGGGGGAGCAGCGTCCGGTCGAGGTCAGGCGCCGGCACCTGAGGTGCCTGACCTCATAGCCGCGGTGGGCGCGGCGGTTGCCATACGATCCCGGCGTGGATCTGGATGTGCTCTTCCTGGGCACGGCAGGAGCCGTGCCGACCGCCCGCCGCGCGCCGTCGGCGACGCTCGTCCGCCGTGGCGGCGAGCGGATCCTGGTCGACTGTGCGGAGGGCACTCAGCGTCAGCTGCTGCGGTCGGTGGCGGGGCTGTCGGACGTCGACCTGGTGCTGCTGACGCACCATCACGCCGACCACGTGCTCGGCCTGCCGGGGATGATGAAGACGTTCGCCCTGCGCGATCGCGAGCAGCCGCTGGTGATCGCCGGGCCGCGCGGCCTGTCGGCGCTGATGACCGGCTTCGCGCCGGTGATCGGCCGGCTGACGTACGAGGTGGAGGTGCGCGAGTTGGAGCCGGGCGAGACGATCGAGCGCGACGGCTACCGGGTCGAGCCCTACGCCACCCGCCACGGCGCGCCCAGCCTGGGCTATGCGCTGTGTGAGGAGCACCGGCCGGGCCGGTTCGACCTGGACGCCGCCCGCGCAGCCGGCGTGCCCGACGGTCCGCTGTTCGGGCGGCTGCAGGCGGGCGAGCGGGTGACGCTGGACTCCGGCGCCGAGGTCGATCCGGCACAGGTGCTCGGCCCCCCGCGTCCCGGGCGCCGGATCGTCTTCTCGGGAGACACGCGCCCCTGCCCGGAGACCGTGGAGGCCGCGGCGGCGGCGGAGCTGCTGGTGCATGAGGCGACCTTCACCGAGGAGGAGGCCGAGCGGGCCCGCCAGACCGGGCACTCGACGGCGGCGGAGGCGGCTCGGCTGGCGGTGGACGCGCAGGTGGCGATGCTGGCGCTGACGCACATCTCGACCCGGCACACCGCCCGCGAGATCCGCGACGAGGCGCGCGGCGTGTTCCCCGGCACCGTGGTGCCGCGCGACCTCGACCTGATCGAGGTGCCGTTCGCCGAGAAGGGCGGGCCGCGGCTGATTCGCTCCGAGGACCTGGTGGGCGAGCCCGTGACGCCGTCGTGATGGACTTCTCGGCCCTGGCCGGCCGGTACGACGAGCTGCGCCCGGCCGGCGCCGGGTGGATGGAGGTGGCGGAGGAGTCGCTGCGCATGCTCGGGCAGCCGGCCCGGCTGCTCGACGTCGGCTGCGGGACCGGCCGGTTCACCGTGCTGGCATCGCAGCGGCTGGGTGCGCGGTCGTGGGGCATCGACCCGTCCGAGGAGATGCTGGCGCAGGCCCGGCGCCGCGAGGGCGCGCGCCGGGTGGGGTGGAAGCTGGCCGAGGCCGAGCACCTGCCGTTCAAGGACGCCTGGTTCGACGCCGCGCACGCGCATCTGGTGCTGCATGTGCTCCGCGACCGGCCGGCCGCCTACCGCGAGCTGGCGCGGGTGCTGCAGCCCGATGGGCGGGCGGTGCTGGCCAGCTTCCGGCCCGAGCACTTCCAGGGCTTCTACCTGAACCGCTACTTCCCGTCGATTCCGGTGATCGACGGCGCGCGCTTCCCGGATCCCGTCGACGTCGCCGGCGATCTCGCGGCGGCCGGGTTCGCCGGCGTGCGGGTGGTCGGCATCGACCAGCCTGTGGCGCCCGAGCCGGCCGAGCTGCTGGAGCGCGTACGCGGTCGCTACATCTCGACGCTGCACCTCGTCCCGGAGGGCGAGTACGCGGACGGTCTGGCACTGCTCGAGCGCGAGCTGGCGGACGGCGTCCGCCCGTCGGGCACGCTTCGCTGGGCGCTGATCGGCGGCCGCCGGCAGTGACGGTGAAGGAGCGGGTGGCGCCGCTGCGCGCCGCCTCGATGAGCGGGCAGACGCGGCTGCTGTTCCTGGCGGTCGCCGCCGGCTGGGGTGCGCCGTACGCGCTGATCAAGGTGGCGGTGGCCGACATCCCGCCGCCGACGCTGGCCTGTGCGCGGGTGGCGATCGGGGCGCTGACGCTGCTGCCGCTGGCGCTCCGCAGCGGCGGCTTCGACCAGGGGCGGGAGCGCTGGCGCTGGCGGGTCTGGCTGGGCGTGTTCGAGCTCTCGATGCCGTTCGTGCTGATCCCGGCGGGCGAGCAGCACCTGTCGTCGGCGCTGACCGGCGTGCTGGTGTCGGCCGCGCCGCTGCTGGTGTCGCTGATGACGCTGGGCATGCCGCAGGAGCGCGGCGGCCCGCTGCGGCTGCTGGGCGTCGGAGTCGGCTTCGTCGGCGTCGCCGTGCTGCTCGGCTTCGAACTGCCGCACGGGCGCAGCGGGGTGGAGGGGGCGCTGATGATCCTTCTCGCGTGCGCGGGGTACGCGAGCAGCGGCATCGTGCTGCGCTACAAGTTCGCCGGCACCCGGCCGGAGTCGGTGATGTTCTCGGCGATGGCGCTGGCGACGCTGATCCTGCTGCCGCTCGCGGTGCACGGCGCCGCGGACGCGACGCCCGACGGCGGCTCGCTGCTGGCCACGCTCGCGCTCGGCATCGGCCCCACCGGGCTCGCCTTCTGGGGCTTCGCCGTGCTCAACTCACGTGTCGGCCCGGCCCGCGCGTCGATCGTCGCCTACGTCGCGCCGGTCTTTGCCGTCGCACTCGGCGTGCTCTTCCTCGGCGAGTCGGTCGGCCCGGGCACCTTCGCCGGCCTGGTGCTGATCCTGGGCGGCTCCCGCCTGGCCACGGGCAGCCGGTAGGTTGCGCCGATGAGCCGCGTCTGGTTCGTCGCGTGGATGGTGGTCGGCGTCGGCGGTGCGCTGAGCACGATCTCGCTGCCCTTCCTGTTCCCGGTCGTGCTCCTGCTGGGTGCGCTGCTCGGCCTCCGCCAGGTCAGCCGCCGCCACTGGTGGGGGCTGATATCCGGCGCCGGCGTGCTGCTGCTCTACGTTGCCTACGTTCAGCGCCACGGCCCCGGCGAGTACTGCCAGTCGATCCCCGGCGGCACTCAGTGCGAGGACTACCTCGACCCGCGGCCGTGGCTCGCGCTCGGCCTGCTGTTCCTGATCGGCGGCGTGATCGGCGAGATCAAAACCACTCGCGGCGACAGCGACGTAATCCCGCATGGTTGAGCAGTGTGCCAATTGGCCGATCGAGCGTCGGTCATTTGGCATCAACGTCGACCTACATCGTGTTGAGCCGCTCGAGGCCCTCCGTCGCCGCCTCACGCATCCGAGGATCTATCAGCCCGCGCCCGATCGAGCACGGCGCGAACGGCTTCGGAATCCGGGCCGAACCCGGCGAGTTCCCAAGTCGCCGACCATCGCACCTCGGGATCCACGTCCGCAGCAAACCGGAGCAGCGCTTGCACGATCTCGTCGGCAAGGATGTCGCCCTCAGCCTGACACTCTGGAAGCGTCCGGCGAGGGCATCGCGGACCCCGGGATCCTCGTCGTCGACCAACCCGGGCTACAACGCTCGGGGTCGTGCCTGCGACGATTCCGTCGAATCAGTCAGTTCGCGAAGGATGAGGCATCCGACGCGTCGCCGGTCGGGATCCTCCGACGCAAGCTGCGTCAATCCTGCATCCGCGACCTCGCGGGTGGGGCGTGCATGCAGCCCTCCGATGGCGCCGGATGACAGCTCCGCCCGCCAGTCCTCCAGCACGCGCTCCACCAGGTCGTCGATCTCGGTCATTTGGCACGCACGTCCCCGACGACCTCCCGCATGCCCTGGGCGAACTCGGTGGCGCCGCCGTGTGACGGGTGCCTGACCGGGACCGCCTCGACGCCCAGCCCGGCCAGCGCGGCCTGCGAGATCCGGCCGACGCCGACCACCACTGTCGGCGAGATCATCGCCAGCACCCGCACCAGGAAGGGCACGCCGGCGGCCACCTCCGACGCCGAGGGCCTGCGGTTCGAGAGCGGCCGGCCGGCGACGAACGGGTGCGTGGGCACGGTGTTCCAGAGGACCACGTCGTGCTCGGCGCCCAGCTCCTCGAGCGTGCGGTGGACGATCGTGCCGGATGGCTCGCTCCAGCCGTTCGGCTTGTCGCTGGTCGTCTGGAACGGCGGGCCCCAGCGCATCAGGTCGCGCTCGCTGGTGAACGCGATGCCCGACCAGCGCGCGCCCTGGTAGCCGCCCGCCTCACCGACGGCGACGATCGGCGCCTTCGCCCGCTGCATGAGGTAGGCGCGGACGTTGTCCAGCCGCTGCTCGCCGCCCGGCCCCTGGAACTGGTTGTGGGTGGCGCCGATCTCCAGGCGGCGCAGGTCGGCGAGCAGGGCGTCCATGGCAGCCGGGATCGTATGCTTCCGGCCGTGGACGAGACCCACCTGCGCCGCGCCACCTCGTTCGGCTCCGTCGCCGACGACTACGCCCGCGCGCGCCCCGGCTATCCGCAGGCCGCCGTGCGCTGGGCGCTCGAACGCGCGCCCGGCACGGACGTGCTCGACCTGGCGGCCGGCACCGGCAAGCTGACGGCCGCGATCCTCGACGCCGGCGCGAACGTCACCGCCGTCGAGCCCCTCGACGGCATGCGAGCCCAGTTGGAGGCCGCGTTCCCGGACGTCCGGGCGCTGGCCGGCACCGCCGAGGCGATCCCGCTGGACGACCGCAGCGTCGACGCGGTGATGGTGGGCCAGGCGTTCCACTGGTTCGATGTCGCCCCGGCGCTGGAGGAGATCTTCCGGGTGCTGCGTCCCGGCGGCGTGCTGGCCCCGATGTGGAACGTCCGCGACGACTCGGTGCCGTGGATCGTGGCGATGACCGAGGCCGGGGCGGGGGGCGGAGACATGCTGTCGATGATGGGCGGCGACGACTGGGAGCTGCTCGACGACGACCCGCGGTTCACCACGCCCGAGCGCCGCGACTTCCCCAACCCGGAGCCGTTCGACACCGAGCGGCTGCTCGCCCTGGCCCGCTCGACCAGCGCGCTGGCGACGATGGAGCCCGACGAGCGCGCGGCCGTGCTCGACCGGCTGGCGCGGATGACCCATGAGCACCCCGATCTGCGCGACCACCCGACGTTCACGATGCCGCTGGTCACCGTCGCCGTCCGCTCGTCGCGTACTTGACGCCGGCCGGCGGGCGTGATTTGGTCACACGCATTAGTCGATTGGCCAGCAGCGACGCGCGGGACCGGTTACTCGACGCCGCAGAGCGGCTGCTCGCGGCCGAGGGCGGCGCCGCGCTGACAACCCGCCGGATCGCCGCCGAGGCCGGCGTCAACCACGGGCTGGTGCACTACCACTTCGGCACCGTCGATGACCTGGTCGCGGCGCTGGCCGAGCGGTTCGCGGGGCGCCTGGTGGCGCTGCAGGAGGCGCTGTGGACGGTCGACATGACGTTCGCCGACCGCTTCCGGGCCGCCGCCGGCCATGCCAAGGCGGAGGGGAAGGTGTGGTTCGAGCTGCAGGCGCTGGCCTGGAACCGCCCAGCGCTGCGCGCCCGCCTGGCCTGGCACGCCGGCCGCTGGCGAGAGGTGGTGACGGCCGCGTTCGCCGACGCCGCGGCCGGCTACGGCCTGGGCACGGCGTCGGTCGAGCCCCTGGTCACGCTGGTGGCGACCTTCACGCAGGGGATGGCGGCCGAGTCGCTGCTCGGCATGGACGAGGGCCATGACCAGCTGCTGCGTTGGGTCGACGCCTGGCTGGCCAGCCTCGAGCCTCCCCCGGCAACGTCCGTCGGGCCCGGCTGATAGTGTTCTCTCGGTCGCCGGGGGTGGCGGCCGGATCGAGAGAACCCCTTTAAACCGCGTCCAGAGAGACCGGAAAGGAGTCCCAAGGATGGTCCCTGCCACGTCGACCCTGCCCGCGCGCCGATGAGCGCGCCCGTCGCATCCGGTCGCGTCATCCTCGACGAGGATCAGCTCGGCCGCACGCTGCGCCGCGTCGCCCACGAGATCGTCGAGAAGCACGCCGACCTCGATCAGCTGGCGCTGGTCGGCATCTACACCCGGGGCGCGCTGCTGGCCGAGCGCCTGCACGACCTGATCGAGCAGTTCACCGGGCGGTGGGTGCCCACCGGCGCGCTCGACATCTCGTTCTACCGCGACGACGTCCGCATCCACCCGCAGCCGGTGGTCAAGGCCACGCGGCTGGACTTCCCGATCGACGGCCGGTCGGTGGTGCTGGTGGACGACGTCCTGTTCACCGGCCGCACGATCCGGGCGGCGATCGAGGCGCTCTTCGACTACGGGCGGCCGGAGCGGGTGCAGCTGGCCGTGCTGGTCGACCGCGGGCACCGCGAGCTGCCGATCCGCCCGGACTACGTCGGCAAGAACGTCCCCACGGCGCGCAGCGAGCGCGTCAACGTCAACCTGGAGGAGGCGGACGAGTTCGATCGCGTCCTGCTGCTCGACAGGGGAGAGGAGTAGCGTGGAGCCCCAGCCCCCGATCACCACGCAGCGCCGCCGCCACCTGATCTCGATCGCCGACCTCGACCGGGCCGCCGTGGAGCGGATCATGGACACGGCGGAGGGATTCGAGTCGGTGATGCAGCGGGACGTCAAGAAGGTGCCGACGCTCCGCGGGCGCACCGTCATGAACGTCTTCTTCGAGTCCTCGACGCGCACGTCGAGCTCCTTCGAGCTGGCCGCCAAGCGGCTGTCGGCCGACACGATGAGCCTCAAGGCGTCCGGCTCGAGCGTCGACAAGGGCGAGTCGCTGAAGGACACGATCCTCACGCTGTCGGCCTACGACCCGGACGTGATCGTCATCCGCCACCCGCAGATCGGCGCTCCCACGCTGGTCACGCGGTACACCGACGCCCACGTCGTCAACGCCGGCGACGGCAAGCACCAGCATCCGACGCAGAGCCTGCTCGACCTCTACACGATGCGCAGCGAGCTGGGCCGCATCGAGGGCCTGCATGTCGCCATCGTCGGCGACGTCGCGCACTCCCGGGTCGCCCGCTCCAACATCCAGGCGCTGACGCTGATGGGCGCCCACGTGACGCTTGTCGGCCCGCCGTCGCTGATCCCCCGCGGGATCGCCGCGATGGGCGTCGAGGTGTCGCACGACATCAACGCGATCGATACGTCGGACGTGATCTACGTCCTGCGGATGCAGCGCGAGCGGATGCTGGAGGGCGCGAACCACGTGCCCTCGCTGCGCGAGTACACCGCGATGTGGGGGGTGACCCCCGAGAGGGTGCGGCCCAGCCAGCTGGTGATGCACCCGGGGCCGATGAACCGCGGCGTCGAGATCGCGCCCGAGGTCGCCGACGCTCCCAACGCGCGGATCGTCGAGCAGGTGCGAAGCGGGCTGGTGGTGCGGATGGCGGTGCTCTACGACCTGCTCAACGAGCCGGCGCCGACACAGCACGAGGCCGCGCTGCGGGTGGTCGCCGCGGGCCAGGAGGTGGCCTGATGGAGCGGCTCTTCCGGCGGGACGCACCGCCCGCCAACCTGGTGATCCGCGGCGCCCGGCTGTTCGACCGGGGCGCCGGGCTCGAGGGCACCCAGCTGGACGTGCGCATCGCCGACGGCCGGATCGCCGAGATCGGCGACGCGGTCGACGGCGGCGGGGTGGAGGAGATCGACGCGACCGGGCTGACCATGACGCCCGGCCTGGTCGACCCGCACGTCCACCTGCGCACGCCCGGCGACGAGGACGAGGAGGACATCGCGTCCGGCACCCGGGCCGCTGCCGCCGGCGGGTTCGTGGCCATCCTGGCGATGCCCAACACCTCGCCGGTGCTCGACTCGGCTACGCTGCTGGGCGGTCTGATCGAGCGAGCCCGCGAGCAAGCGGCCGTGCCGACCGGCTTCATCGCGGCCATCACCCGCGGCCAGGAGGGCCGCGAGCTGGTCGACATGGCCGAGCTGGCGGCCCGCGGAGCGGCCGGGTTCTCGGACGACGGCCGGCCCGTGGAGCGGGCCGCGATGCTCCGCCGGGCGCTCCAGTACTCGACCGTCACCGGCCTCAAGCTGACGCTGCACGAGGAGGAGATGACGCTGGCGGACGGCGGCCAGATGCACGAGGGCGCCGTCTCCGCGGAGCTCGGGCTGGGCGGCCATCCGGGCATCGCCGAGAGCGTGATGGTCGGCCGCGACCTGCAGATCGCGCGACACGAGGGAGCGCCGCTGCACCTCTGCCACATCTCCGCGGCCGAGTCGGTCGCAGAGATCCGGCGGGCCAAGGAGCTTGGCGTCGAGGTGACCGCCGAGGTCAGCCCGCACCACCTGTGCCTGACCGACGAGGCGGTGCGGTCGCTCGACCCGAACCGCCACAAGATGAACCCGCCGCTGCGCTCGGCAGCCGACCGGGCGGCGCTGATCGAGGCGATGGCCGACGGCACGCTGGACTGCATCGCCACCGACCACGCCCCGCACCGGCCGCAGGAGAAGGAGCAGCCGTTCGAGGCTGCGCCGAACGGGGTGATCGGGCTGGAGACGGCGTTCCCGGCGGTCTACACCCATCTGGTGGCGCCGGGACTGGTGCCGCTGTCGACGGCGGTCGAGCGGATGACCAGCGGGCCTGCCAACGCGTTCGGCCTGCCGGTACCGGAGCTGCGGGCAGGCGCGGCCGCCAACCTCGCCCTCTGGAATCTGGGCGAGAGCTGGCTGGTGGAGCCTCCCTACGCCTCGCGATCGCGGAACTGCTGGTGCGAGGGGCAGACGCTGCAGGGCGTGTGCACGCTGACGGTGGCCGGCGGGTCGATCGCCCACCGGCTGGTGGAGGCGGCGCTGTGAGCCGCGCGCTGCTCGTCCTCGAGGACGGCACGGTGCTGGAGGGCGCCGCCTACGGCGCGGCCGGCACGGCGGTCGGCGAGCTGGTGTTCATCACCTCGATGACCGGCTACCAGGAGATCGTCACCGACCCGTCGTTCGCCGGACAGGTGATCACCTTCAC